>NZ_JAJBUX010000084.1 GCF_020860125.1 Cloacibacillus sp.
GTTATTGTGTCGTTAATATTCCAATATTCTGAAATTGTATATTTTGTAACAAAACTCTTGTCAATTTTAATTATTGATGTATACTACGGACAGGTCACAGAAATATAACTAATTAGTTACAATTTTCTTTATTATAGGAGGAAAAAGTATGGCTACGCAGGGGCATTTTGTGGATTTGGAGAGTTTCAAGAGGCTCAATGTCACACCCATCAGGACGACTATAGAGACGGCCTTTTACGGCAATAACGTCTCTCCGGTCAAGGATCTTAAGGAGGCCTACAGGCTTGCGAAGGACAGCCCCGGAACAGTGGAACTGACAGGCATGCCCGTTCACCGGCCGACGGAGCTGGGACTTCCCGAAGGCGCCAACGTGCTGCTCTTTAACGACGGCGCGATTTTTGGACGCTGCGCCGCGGCGCGCAGGATAGTCGGCCATCCCGGCGTATCCGTGCCGGATTTAGCGACGCTTTTACGCGAGGCCATACATAACTCCCGTTTCCGTCATTTTTATTCGGCGCAGGCGGTCATCGGCCTTGAAGAGGATTTTATGGTCAAAGCCAACATCATGATGCCTGAGGGGTTTGAAAATAATCTCTACAGCTGGATGCTGAATTTTCAGTATCTCAATGATGAATACGCGGCGCGCTATAAAAATTCCCGTGACCTGCCGGCAGACGGCGACCTCTATGTCTACGCCGACCCATACTGGACGCATCCTGATTATCCTCTCGGACTTGCCTTCTTCTCGCCGGAGCAGAACTGCGCCGCGATCCTTGGAATGCGTTATTTCGGAGAGTTTAAGAAGGGAACGCTGACGCTTGCCTGGGGCGCCGCCGCGCGCAACGGCTACGCCTCCTGCCACGGCGGTCTCAAACGCTACGAGCTGAAGGACGGCAGCGGCAAGAAGTATGTCCTCGCCGTATTCGGACTCTCCGGCTCCGGAAAGTCGACCATTACGCACGCGAAGCACAAGGATAAGTATAACGTCACCGTGCTTCACGACGACGCCGTCATTATAAATGTCAAGGAGAAGTACGCGATCGCCCTTGAACCGGCCTATTTCGACAAGATGCAGGATTATCCCATCGGCTGTCCCGACAATAAGTATCTTCTGTCGCTGCAGAACTGCGGCGTGACGCGCGATGAGGAGGGAAAGCTGATGGTGGTCAGCGAGGATATCCGCAACGGTAACGGCCGCGCCGTGAAGTCCCGCTTCTGGACCCCGAACCGCATAGACAGGATAGACGAGCCCCTCAACGCGATATGCTGGCTCATGAAGGACCCGACGCTGCCGCCGGTTGTGAAGCTTACAGGGCCGTCGCTCGCCTCGGTGATGGGCTCGACGCTCGCGACGAAGCGCACCTCCGCCGAGCGCCTCGCTCCCGGAGTGGACCCCGACGCGCTGGTAATTGAAAGTTACGCGAACCCCTTCCGTACCTATCCTCTCGCGATGGATTATATCCGCTTCCGCACCCTCTTCGAGGACGGCGTTGAATGCTACATCCTCAACACAGGCTCGTTCATGGATAAGAAGGTGGAGAAGAACACGACGCTCTCAATATTGGAGGCGATCGTCGAGGGCAAGGCCGAGTGGAAATCTTTCGGCAATATCCCCGACATAGAGTATATGCTTATACCCGGCTTTGAGCCCGACTTCAACAACTGGACTTATAAGCAGCACTTCACCAACAGGATGAACGACCGTCTACAGTTCATAAAGTCGCGCGAAACGGAAAAGGGCGGCATGGATTCCCTTCCGCCGGACGCTCTGCAGGCGGTGGAGAGTGTCATTAAAGCGATAAAATAATTTTTCGAAAGTATAATGATAACGTGACAGCCCCGGGAAAGATGATCTCCGGGGCTGTTGTTTACTGGTCAATAGGGGAAGTTTTCCTCGGAGACGAGCAGGATGTCATCGCGTTTTCTGGCGGCGGCGGTCAGATCTTCGCTGAAGCCGGAGCGAGAGAAGATGATGAAGTAACATCTGCGGTCCTCCAAATTCCAGTGAACATGTTTGGCCTTTTCTTCAAGTGCGGTTAGTAAACGCAGGCCTGTTACTTCATTTGTGTATTTGCATTCACCAAAGAGAATGTTTTTACCGGCGGGTTCGTATGCGACGAGGTCTATTTCATTATTGCCGTCCCACCAGCGGCCGGCTTTTGTGAAGCGGAAGGGCAGCGCACCGTCAGTATTCATCTTCCACAGGCATTCAAGGCAGATGTCTTCGTAGACATAGGCCGCGTGGGCGCTGACGAATGACTCCCTGATTTTTCCCATAACAAGCTCCTCGTTTCCAAACTCAATGTAGCTCTTATATGGTTCTATGAAACGGAGCCAGAAGCGCAGATAGTTATCTTTTATTCTGTAGAGCCCGCGCTTGCTTTTTTCTGGCCGTTCTTCTGTAACGGGAACTTCGCGTTTTAACAGATCCATATCTATCAATGTCTTGAGGTATTTGGTGAGCCCCGTTTGTTTTATTTCAAGGTTTCCAGCTATCTGCGACAGCTTTTCATGCCCAGCGGCGATGCTCTTCAATATTGATAGGTACGAGCCGGTCTCCGTCAACTCGCGGTCGAGAAGAAACTGAGGTTCTTCATAGAGAAAGCCGCTTCTACGCAGTATATTTTGTTGGATCATGCTAAAAATGTCGTCGCCGTCAAGGAATGTTTCAATATATTTCGGTACTCCACCGGTCACTGCATAGAGCTCCATCTGCTCACGAAGCGTCTTTTGCGGAAAGAACTCTCTGTAATAGCGGAAGGGGATTTGCTGAAGTTTTATCTGCGCCGTCCTCCTGCCATAAAGTGGGCTCGAGTAGTTCAGCACCTGTGATTCCATCATTGAGATGAGCGAGCCGCATAGGATCAGCATGATATTTTTACCTTCGAGTATTCCATCCCATATCTTCTGCAATATTGATGGAAATGCCGGCTGCGATCCAGCTATATACTGGAACTCGTCAATGACTATTATTATTTTGTCATTGGAGGAAAACGTGGACAGTATACTGAAAATAGGGTCCCAGCTTTTCAGCGATGCTTCCCGTAAAAGGTCGTTTCCTGAAAATTCAGCAGCCAGCTCCTGAAAGGCTCCTCTGTTTTGAGCTTCATTTTCCTCCGTAGCGAGAAAGTACAGAGCGGGTTTGTTTTTCACAAACTCACGCAGCAGCGCTGTTTTTCCCACACGCCGGCGGCCGTAGAGCACTACAAATGAAGATCCGCAGCGCCGGTATTCCGATTCCAGAGATTGCAGTTCTTTTTCCCTGTCTATAAAAGGTTTCACCGTCTATCACCTCTGGTATTTATTATACATCTAATTATTATACTC
>NZ_JAJBUX010000085.1 GCF_020860125.1 Cloacibacillus sp.
CAACCCCAAGGTGATCTTCACCCCTCATACTGGCTGGTATAGCACGGGCTCCAAACGAAAGGCTCGGACGGTCGCCGCGCAGGAGATAGTCGATTACATCAACGGTGATAAGCTGATCGGTCAGTCCAACTCCCCCGCCAACCCACGGAAATTTTAGGCGGCGCCTTTTTTCACACAGCAGCTTCAGCGGGCCGGTATAACGAAACAAGAGACGTACCGGCCCATTCGTATTTTGATCATTTATATGTAAGGGGAGAAATGCCCATGAATTTCAGTCCTATCGGATATAATGTGAAAAATACCGGCGTGTCCTCCATCCCGATGCACGAGGTGAGGCAGTCCTTCGACGACTCAAAGATCGGCGATGTTGGGGAACACCTGACCGCCGCGCTGGGAGCTCTGCCGCTTCCGCCGCTTGCGGGCAAGAGGGTCGCCGTCACCGCCGGCAGCCGGGGGATCGCGAAAATAACGACGGTCACGAAACTGATCGTTGATTTTCTTAAAAACCGCGGCGCCAACGTATTTATCGTCCCGGCGATGGGAAGCCACGGAGGCGGCACCGCGGAGGGACAGAAAAAGGTCCTCGAAGAATATTCCATCACCGAGGAGAGTATGGGAGTCCCCATCGTCTCCGATATGTCGACGCTCTTCATCGGCGAAACAAAGAGCGGCGTGAAGATCGCCTGCGGCGGCGTGGCCTTCGACGCGGACCATATAGTCGTCGTCAACCGGGTCAAAGCCCATTCCGATTTTAAGGCGGAATATGAAAGCGGCCTCTGCAAGATGATGATGGTCGGCCTCGGCAAACATGTCGGAGCCGCGACCGTACATAAGGCCGGCTCGGACAGCTTCGGACGCCTTCTGCCAGAGGCCGCGGAGGTCTTTATCGGCACGGGGAAGATATTGTTCGGCGTCGCGCTGGTGGAAAACGCTGACAAAGAGCTGGCGGTCGCCGAATGTATTTTGCCGCGCGATATCATAAAGCGGGAAAAAGAGCTGCTGGCCTTGGCTAAGGAACGGCAGTCAAATCTCTATATAGGGGGAGCCGACCTTCTGCTCGTGGACGAGATCGGCAAAAACATCAGCGGCGCCGGCATGGACCCCAACGTCACTGGACGTCCGCCGACGGGAGCCGCGGGTTTCCCCACGCCGCCGGCGAAACAGATCGCCGTTCTCGGCATCACACCCTGCTCCGGCGGCAACGCGATCGGCATCGGCATGTCGGATATAATATCCTTGGAGCTGGCCCGGTCGATCGAATTTTCTTCGACCTATACGAACGCCCTCACCGCGGGCGTAATCGCCGCGGGACGGATACCGATGATCGCGAACAACGAGACCGACGTTATATTGTTTTTGATGATGACCCTCGGCAGGAGCACGCCGCGGGAGCTGAAGATAATACATATCAAAAATACCTCAGAATTGAAAAAGATAGAGGTATCGGAGAATATGGCGAATGAAATAGAGGAAAAAAGAGGTAGAATAAATATAGCGGAGGGCGTACAGCCATTATTTCTTAAGAAAACAGATAAAATAAGACGACTGCTGTAGACACCGGTCACGAAAATGACCGCACAAGTAATACTCTAGGAGGTGGCGATGCCGTTTATAACGTAAATGTTTCGACGGCGCTCACGAATGGGCTCAGATGTTAATCTATCCACAATAATCTACGAAAAGATCAAAAAAGACATCATTGAGATGCGGCGCGAACCGGATACCTACCTTCTGGAGCGACAGGTGGCGGCAGAACACAGCACCAGCAGGACGCCCGTCCGGGAGGCGATAAAGCGCCTCATGCAGGAGGGCTGGCTCGTCGGCGAGGACCGCTGCCGCACGAAGATAAGCGACCTCAATCTCACCGCCTGCCATGACGTCTTCAACGTACGTATGATGATAGAACACTACGCCCTGACCGAGACCTTTTCCAGGGGCGAGGGACGCGCGCTGGCGGGAAAGCTAGACGTCGAAATGAAAAAAATGGCATCGCTGGAGGACGACCCCATCGCCTTCGTCAGGGCCGACGTGGGCTTTCATTCCGTGATCGTCGAACATATCGGCAACGCCCTGCTGACAAAAATCTGGCGCAGCATCTCCGACGAAATCATCAGGATATCCATCTTCGCGATGGACGAACAGCGCCAGCCGGAGAAGATCGTCCTTGAGCACGCGAAGATCGTGGACGCGCTCTGGAACCACGCCCCGGATCTGCTGACGACCCTCGATAACCATATGAACCACATCCTCGAGGGCATGGAACGCTGTTTTGAGCGGCGAGACGGAGAAAAGGAGCCCGCCGGTTCCCGTTAAGGCTTTTTTACAATAAGACGATGGCCGTGCCGCTGGATAAGAGCGGCGCGGCCTTTTTAGTAGAGTCCGGCGGCAAACGGCACGACAAGCACCGTGACCAGACCGGCCACCGCCACAGCGAGGCTGCTCATCGCGCCCTCGACCTCACCCATTTCGAGGGCCTTCACCGTGCCGATCGCGTGGGCGCTGGTGCCGATCGCCAGCCCCTTCGCCACTGGGTCGGTTATACGGAAGAGGCCGGTCACCGGCTCGGCGATGATATTTTCGAGTATCCCGGTGATGACGATCGATATCACGGTGATGGTGACGATGCCTCCCGCCTCCGCGCTGATGCCCATGCCGATCGCCGTGGTGATCGATTTCGGCAGCAGCGTCACATAGACGGTGCGGCTCAGCCCCAGACAGCGGGCCATGACGAAGATGCTCGCGGCGCTGGCCGCCACCCCCGCCGAGATGCCGCAGAGGATCGCCGCCGCGTGTTTTTTCAGAAGGTGCAGCTGACGGTAGAGCGGCAGCGCGAGGCAGACGGTCGCCGGCGTAAGAAAGTAGCTGAGGTATTTCGCGCCGCGGTCGTAGCTCCTGTATGGGATGCCGCAGAGCGAAAGCAGCAGGATTATTAGGACGATGGCCAGCAGCAGCGGGTTAAGGATGGCGTAATTCCAGCGCCTGCGTACGGCGGAGCCGAGGATATAGGTGCCTACGCTGAGCGCGAGGCCGAAGTAGGCCGAGGAGGAGAGGAACTCCGTCATTTCGTTTCACGCTCCCGTTTCGCCCGGATCACAAGCTCCGCCGCCTTACCGGTCGCCGCCATCACCACGATGGTCGATACTACGACTATCAGGACAAGCGGTATGAATCGCGCGTATCTCGCCGAACTGTTCAAGCAGGCCGACGGCGGCGGGGATGAACATCATCGGCATCGCTTCGAGCAGGAATCCGCCGAAGTCCTCGACGTCGGTAAGCTTTACGAGGCCGGAGCAGAGCGCGGCCATCAGGATAAAAAGCCCGTAGACGCCCGCAGGGACCGGCAG
>NZ_JAJBUX010000086.1 GCF_020860125.1 Cloacibacillus sp.
GTCGGCCGCCTGTTTTTGGCGGCTGACGGAAGGAGTGTTGCTCTGTTTGGCGCGGTTTCCGCGCCAAACAGAGCCCGCGGCAAAAGCCGCGGGAGAACCTAAGGTCAACTCTCCCTCAGTCTCGGCGAAAAAACATCGCCGAGCCAGCTCTGATGTAACTACCAGCCGAATCGCACAAATCAGAAGGGATCTGATTTGGCTCCCTGGCCGCCTCACAGAGGGCGCCTTTAAGGGCAACGTCAAAAGCTAAACCGTAATTTATCTCTTCGCCCACCCGAAGGAAATCGGTTTTGCAAAATTCACATAATAGCAGAAAAATCGGCGTGAAGAAGTGCCGTAGGCTAAATAAGCCGGTCTCTGAGTACCGGAGCCGTATTGTTCATACGGTGAGGACACTCAGAGACCGGCTTATGACGCATACGGTGCTTATTCGCGCCGATTTTGATAAACGCCGATTTTTAGGCCATTAAGAGGACAATGACAACTCCCCATACGGCGAAAATTATGTTGTTCAGCGCGTACGGCACGGTATAGCCAAGCACGGGCGTCGGGCTGCCGCAGGCCTCCTGCAGCGCCCCCAGCGCCGCGGTGCAGAGGCGCGCGCCGGTACAGGCTCCGAGCAGGATGACGGGATTCATCTTGAAGAACCATTTACCGGCGAGGATGCAGGAGACGATGGGGACAACGGTGACGACGATGCCGCCCCACATTATCCCCCAGCCGTTCTGCCGCAGGCCGCTCACGAAATCCGGTCCGCAGCTCAGCCCGACGACGGCGATGAAGCCGCAGAGGCCTAGGCTCTGGAATAACCAGGAGGTCGCGGCGGGCATGTTCCCGAATACCGGGCGCGCCGAGCGGAACCAGCTTATCAGCAGACCGGCCAGCAGCGCGCCGCCGCCGGTCGTCAGGCTCAGCGGTATGCGGCCGACCTTGAAGGTGAGTGCTCCGACGAGAGTCCCAACCACGATCCCAAGGGCGACTGTCACCATGTCGGTCGCGGTGCTGGTGCGCTCCGGATAGCCGATGGTCGGTATCGCAAGTTCAACGGCTTTCATGACGCCGCTAATCGCAACGACGTCGCCGCAGTGGATGACGGTGCTGTTGTATACGGGTATCTCCTGCACTCCGCGAGTGATCTTGCTGATGATGACGCCGTGCATCTGAGGCTCGACCGCCAGCTCTTCAACGGTTTTGCCGAACCACTCCCTCTTCGTGACGACGACGCTGACACGTTCCATTACGAGAGAGGAAAGTTCGTCGTCTACGACCTCCAGTCCCGGCATCGCCGCCGTCTCGGCCAGTATTCTGCGCAGGCTGCGCACGGCGACGACGTCGTCTTTTTCAAGCGCCGTTTCATCTGTGACGGCGATCTTTTCTCCCTGACGCCGCAGCGCCGTTATCAGGAAACTTTTGTCGCCGCCCTCCGCCGCCTCGGCGTCTCCGACGCTTCTGCCGATATAACGCGGGTTTTCCACCCGGTAGCTGCGTGTGAGGTAGTCGGTATATTCGATGAAGGTATCGGGAGGCATTTTCGTCTCTCCGAGCTTGCTCTCAAGCGCGCGCGCCTCCGCCCTGATGTCCTTGACGCCGAGCAGTATCGGGCCAAGATAGGCGGTTATCCATATCGCGCCGATGGTACCGAAGAGATAGGAGATCGCGTAGGCAATCGGGACGTCGTTGACATACCGCACGGTGAGGGTGGAGCCAAGCCCCAGCTTCGCGATGGTATCGGTGGCGACGCCGATCATCAGCGACTCCGTCGCAGAGCCCGCGAGCAGTCCCGCGCCAAAGCCTGGATTGAGCCCCATCAGCTTCGCCATGACATAGGCCGAGGCGAGACAGAGCACCGCCATCAGCAGCGTGAAGGCGAGAAGCGGCAGGGCGCTCGAGCGGAGACTGTGGAAGAAGGCGGGGCCGCTGCTGTAGCCTATGGTGAATATAAAGAGCAGGAAAAAGATGTTTTTGACATTGGGCGATATCACCACGCCCATCAGCGCTCCCACAATCACCGCGACGATGAGGGTCGCCGCCACCGCGCCCAGCGCCACGCCTTTGTATTTAAAACTCCCAAGCCAATAGCCCGCGCCGATACAGAAGAAAAACGGTATCGAAGGATTTTCGCGGCATATCGCGGCAAGCCGGTATATTATCTCCATAGGAAACGATTCCCCTTTCGTAATACGATTGATCCCATCATTACATTATGATTATATTGGGCGCGGCACTTTTTTCTCTGTCAAGATATGGAACGGCGGTTAGGCATAAATGCCAGTTCCGTTTTCGCGGCGGAGACAGCCGGAGAATGACGTTCCGTTTGTGAAGATGACATTTTTTCAGTTTATAAAACATATAAATTATCTTTATTTCAATTGTTTTTTAATATAGCATGGCGTAAAATATGGCCAAGCTGACGAGAGAATCTAATTTGATCCACATGCAGAGCATAAAGGATGATTGAATGTGTTTTCGTTTCTGAGGATAGGACGTAAATCGGCTTTTTATCTGCTCGCTGTATTTTTCTGTCTCACGCTTGCCTCCATTTTTTTCTGGTATCAGCACTCGGTGGAAAAGGCGCTGGAACGAACGGCTATCCTTAGTCTCAATGATTATGCGGAACATTCCTCCTCCGAGATAAACCAGCGCGTTTCAAATGTCTTTTCCTCCCTTAAAAATACCGCCGACCTCATCGCGCGGGAGGAAAATATTCTGGACCCGCAGTTGATGAGGGCCCTGAGAAAGAATGTCGAAAACATGCCCTTTGACCGTCTGACGATCGCTCTGCCAAACGGTTATTCCCTCTCCAGCGATTACAGTTCGCTGAACGTCACGGACCGCGAGTATTTCCAAAAAGCGCTGAACGGCAGGCAAAATATATCGGAGGTTTTCACCTCCAGGCGCACAGGCGGCGACGTAATAATTTTCGCCGTGCCGATAGAGAGCTATGAGGGCGTGCGCGGCGTGCTGTACGCGACCTTTGAACGCCGTAATTTTCCTTCCATCTTTTTTTCGCCGCTCTTCGGCGGCAGGGGCTTCTCCTATATCGTGGACGGCAGGGGAGATATCATCCTAGCGCCGGAGAAACGAGAAGAGGCGGTCTTTAAGGATTCAGCCAATTTATTCAGCGCCAACGGTAAAATAGACGCCAGATATGACGGCTCCCGCCATTCTATGAAGAACGATATGGCCGCGCGCAAAAGCGGCTCTTTTAAGTACGACGTCAGAGGCGAGACCCGTTATCTCAACTACGCGCCGCTCGGCGTAAACGACTGGTACCTGGTCTCCGTCATCCCAAGCTCGGTGCTCCTTGAGCGTTTGGGGGATTTCGTAAATATCTCCGTCTTTTTCGGAGCGATGATCTTCGCGCTCCTGACAATGATCGGGACCATCACCTATTTCATCCTGCGCCGCCAGATGCAGGAGACGAACGTGGCAAAGGAATCGCTGAAAGCGCTCACCTCCAATATTCCAGGGGGCGTATCGCGCTGCCTGCCTGACAGCGGCCTGACGATCACCGACATAAGCGACGGCTATCTCTCCATTCTCGAGTGCGGCCGCGAGGATTTCCACCGCCACTACCAGGACAGCTTTGCGATGACGATCCACCCGGAGGACCGCGAACGCGTACTGAAGATGATCTCCGAACAGACCGGCGACGACTACATTCTTTCGTTGGAATACAGAATCATTACGGCCAAGGGCAATATAAAATGGATACTGGACCGCGGACATCAGGTAAAGGAGCGCGGCGGAAGGTTTTTCTATTACCACGTCGTCCTCGACAATACCGAATCAAAGCTCAACTCCGACGCGCTCGCGCTCTCCGAGGAGCGTTACCGCATCGTCACCGAGAATGCCGACGAATGCCTGTTCGACTGGAACGTATTAAACGACGGCATATATTTCTCTCCCGCCTACCAGAAACGTTTTGGCGACCGGGAGCTGCATCAGGCGGCCAACGCCGACGACCGCGAAATTCTTGACTCCTTCTTCAGCGAGGTGCTCTCCGGCCATGAGGGGCTGCACCAGGCGGATCTGCGCATGGGCACTATCGAGGGAGATTATATCTGGTGCCGGGTGCAGGGTACGCCCATCGTCGACAGCAGCTGCAGCGTCGTACGTGTCGTGGGAATCGTGAAGGATATCAGCACGCAGGTACGAGAGCGGGAGGAGCTCGTGATGCAGGCCCAGACGGACAGCTTGACTGGGCTGTGTGACAAGGGAACCACGCAGACGCTGATAGCGGATTACCTCGCCCTCTCCTCCCCCGATAAGACGCATGCGGTGTTTATCTGCGATATCGATAATTTTAAGATGGTAAATGACACCTTCGGCCACCTCTACGGGGATACCATTCTGGGCGATCTCGCGAGTAAACTGCGTTCGACCTTCCGCGGCACGGACGTTGTCGGGCGTATCGGCGGCGACGAATTCATGATACTGATGAAGGACGTTCCCTCGCTGGCGCTCATACACAGCAAGGCGCTGGAGATACGCGCCGCCTTCCAGCAGAACTATGAGAGGTTTTCCTCCTCCGGCAGTATCGGGATAGCGATATTCCCGCAGGACGGCACCGGCTTCGACGAGCTCTACCAGCGGGCGGACATGGCCCTCTACAGCGCGAAGCAGAACGGAAAGAACCGCTATATGCTCTATGAGGACGTCGACAATCCGGGAGACGTGCTTGAAAAGGCAAGGCTCTGCAATTTAAAGACACAGCCTGACCAGCCGCAGGGACAAAAGTCTTACAGCGACAATATAACCGAATATGTTTTTAAGATACTTTACACAATGAACGATTTTGAAGAGGCTGTGAATCTCGCGCTCTCCGTCGCCTGCCGCTATTTCAACATGAGCCGCGGCTATATATTTGAATACGACGTTTCGCGTACGATGCTCGGCTGCACCTTTGAATACTGCCAGAGCGGCGTCGAACCGATCATCGGCAATTACCCGATGCGGCCAGCCGAGCAATATCCGCTTTTTATCAAGCATTTTGATGAATCCGACGTATTCTTCCTCAACTCCCTCGACGACGTGTGCGATCCCGCCTATCGGGAACAACTCGGAGGGGAGGGCGTCGTCAATATGCTGCAGTGCGCCTTCAAGGACAAGGGGATACGGTTCGGGGCCTTGGGTTTTGACGACTGCAAAAAAGAGGGGCATCGTCCAACCTCGAAGGAGATCGAAACGCTGAGCCTGCTCGCCGATATAATCGGCAGCTATATACTGAAGGAGCGCTCGCAGAAGATGCTCGCCGCCAACTTCCAGATACAGGAGTCGATCCTGAACAGCCTGCGCCAGTGGGTATTCGTCGTAAATCAAAATTGGGAATTTATCTACTTCAACGACGAATTGAGACGTTTCTTCCCCGACGCCGAACTCGGCAAAAAATGCTTCACGGTGCTGCAGGGAAGAGACACAGCCTGCGAAAATTGTCCGCTGACAGAGATGAGGAAGACCGGGAGCAGTGCCCGCACCATGAGAAGCTGCTTCACGAAGAGCGGATTTTCGGCTACCGTCAACGCCACGGCGATACGGAGGAACGGCGAGGAGGATATTTACACCTTCTGCGCCCTCGATATACGGAAAGAGAGTTGACGCAAGGCAGCCGTGCCAACCCATTTTTATTCCTCCGCCATGTTCTTGATATTGGCGAACGGCTCCGTGTCCGCCGGAACAGGAGGCATAGGCGTTGGCGGGATTTTTCAGCTGTCTTTAATTCCTGAATTAAAAAATGACGGCGGCCCGGGACAGGACCGCCGCCATTTTATCGTTTAACCATTCAAGCGCCGCGGGCCGTTCCTCTCTTCCGAGGGGATATCCTCCGGCACCCGCACTTTCCCTGCCTCCATCTCGGAGACCTCAGTCAGGAATGTGCGAAGCAGATTCGAGGCCATCTTTTTTCTCCAGGCGGCGCTCTTTCGCGGCGTCAGCTCCGCCGATATGACCCCGCAGGCGCTCTCTATGAGCCTCGCGTCAAGCCTTTTACCAGCAAGCGAGGCCTCGGTCAGCGGCAGGCGTACTGGCACCGGACTCATGCTGCCCGCGCCGGCGCGGAAGGATTTTATCACATCCCTCTCGATCTCCAGGCAAAAGCCGAGGGATATACGCGACAGGGTCAGCGCCCTGCGCGAACCGCGCTTGAAAAACCTCTGGTAGGTACCGGCGGCGGGCGCCGTGATGACGATCTCCGCGATAAGCTCGTCCGCGCGGCGTTCCGTTTGGCGGTAACCGGCGATAAAACGTTCCAGCGGCAGTTCGCGCGCACCGCGTACGCTTTCCAGGACAACACGCGCCTCCAGAGGCAGCAGGATCGTCGGAAGGTCCGCCGCGCCCGAGGCAGTGGCGATGTTGCCGGCGACGGTCGCACGGTTCTGCACCGCGGGAGCGCCGCTTCTGCGCGAGGCCTCCCAGAGCGCGGGAAGGTATTTTTTCATTATCGAACTGCGGACGATGTCGCCGTTCGTCGCGCCGGCGCCGATATGGATATCTCCGCCCGCCTTATAGATGCCCTTTATCTCTTTGATGCGGCTGATATCCAGCAGCCTCCCGGCGCTGAATTTGCCGTTCTTGATATCGGGAACGATATCCGTCGTCCCCGCGAGGACGGCGGCCCCGGGATTTTCCGCAAGCATCGAGAGGGCCTCCTTCAGCGTTTCGGGAAGAAGGTATATTTTATCCTCGTCGTTCGTTGGCTGCGGAAGCTGTCCGGAGCAGAGATTTTCGCGTTTTTTGAAGGTATCGCAGTAGCCCTCGGCGACCGCGCGCCGCACGGCGTTATAGATACGCTCGTAGCCCGTGCAGCGGCAGATGTTGCCGGATAACGCCGTTTTTATCTCATCCAGGGAGGGATCGGGATTTTCCTCCAGCAGCGCCCGCGCCGCGAGGATCATTCCCGGCGTGCAGAAGCCGCACTGGACTCCGCCTTCAAGGACGAAGGCGCGCTGGAGTATATCCATATCCTCCGAGCCTCCCAGCCCCTCGATCGTCAGGATCTCACTGCCAGAGGCCTGGAGCGCGGGAACGAGGCAGGCGTTTATGAGCCTGCCGTTCATGATCACGGAACAGGCGCCGCATTCCCCCTCGCCGCAGCCCTCTTTCGTCCCGCCAAGGCCAAGATCCTCGCGCAGCACCGCAATCAGCAGCTTCATGGGGGGCACTTCGGCGTGACACAGCTTTCCGTTTACTGTCAGCTCTATCCTCATCTTTTATTCACCCCCGTTGTCTATCTTTTCGATCGCCTCGAAGATTTTTTCGCCGGTCATCGGGGCGCAGTGCGAGAATATCTGCGCGGCGTGGTCTATCGCGGCGACAAAGGCCGCCGCGCCCGCGTCGCAGGGAAGCTCGCCAAGCCCCTTCGCGCCGTAGCAGCCCGCGGGACAGGGATCCTCGAGCAGCGCCACCTTCCACTCCGGCGTATCGAGCGTCGTCGGCACCAGGTAGGCGTTCATATGCGCCGCCGTATAACGCCCCTTCGCGTCCGTCTTCAAATCTTCGATGTGCGCCCAGCCGAAGGCCTGGAGCACGCCCCCCGTCAGCTGGGCCTTCGCCTGCATCGGGTTTATCGCGCGCCCCACCTCCGCCGCGACCGCGGCGGAAAGCGGCGTCGCCTCGTAGGTGTCCATATCAAGCTCCACCTCGACGGCGTTCGCGATCCAGGCGTAGCCGTGATAGGCGTCGCCCGCGAACTTTTCCTCGTCCCAGCTCTGGCCGTCGGTGAAGATATTATAGCCGAGCGCCTCGGCGCGGCCCTCTTTTTCCAGATATCTCTCCGCGGCTTCGATCAGCGCCTTGCCGGAGAGCGGCGAACCGCCATTCCCGATCGCCTTTTTAAGGTTCTCACAGGCATCCTGCACCGCCTTGCCCGCGTACATCGTGGTGCGCGAGGCGACGGTCGGCCCGGTGTTGGGTGTATATTTCGTATCCGGCTCCACATACAGGACGTCTTCCAGCTCCACGCCGAGCGCCTCGGCGGCCACCATCGGCAGCACCGTCGACGCGCCCTGCCCCATCTCCGTGCTGCTCGTGTAGATGCGGAAGCGTTTGCCGTCAAAGGTCATCTTCGCAGTCGTCCCCATGTTCGCCTCGCCCGCGCCCGTGAAACCGCCTCCGTGCAGGGCGAGCGAGATGCCGATCCCCTTGCGGAAGTGCCCCTCGCGCTGCTGCGATAGTATCTCGCGCCGCCTCCGGTAGTCGGAGAGCTCCGCCGCCTTGAGCAGCACGCCGTCGGCGTTGTTGCCCTCCCGCAGCACCTGTCCGTAGGGAAACAGATCGCCGGTCTTTATCGTATTCAGCAGTCGTATGTCCAGCGGGTCCATCTCAAGCTGTTCGGCGGCGAGGTCCATAGTGCGCTCGATAGCGAATATCGCCTGCGGCGCGCCGAAGCCACGGAAGGCCCCGTTGGGCGGCGTGTTCGTCGCCCAGGCGCTGCTCCTTACGCGGACGTTAGGCACATAATAGCAGCCCGCCGCGTGCAGATGCGTGCGCTGGAGGACGACGCGCGTCAGCGTCGTATAGGCTCCCGCGTCAAGTTTTATCTCCGCGTCGAGCGCCGTTATCTTACCATCCTTCGTGAGCCCCATGCGGTAGCGGCTCTTTGAGGGATGGCGCTTCGGAGATACGAGCAGATCCTCCGAACGGTCGTAGACGATCTTCACCTTTTTGCCGGATTTCCAGGCCAGCAGCGCCGCGTAGACGCCGAGTATCGAGGGATAGTCCTCCTTGCCGCCAAAGGCTCCGCCGGTGGCGCTCTGGCGGACGGTGACCTTTTCATGAGGCAGTCCAAGCGCCGCCGCGACGGCGTTCACCACGTAGAAGGGACACTGCAGCGAACCGAGAAGCTCGATGCCGTCGCCGGCGCGCCAGGCCGCCATGCCCTGCGTCTCAAGGTACATCTGCTCCTGCAGCCCCGTCTCCCATTCTCCCTCCACCACCACGTCGGCCTCCGCGAAGCCCTTCCGCAGATCGCCGCGCTCGGTGTGATAATGGTCGATACAGTTATCCTCGCCCCAGATCAGCTCTTTGCGGGCCGCGGACTCCTCTACCGTGAATATCGGCGGCAGCGGCTCTATCTCAACCACAATGGCGGCCATAGCCCGTTTAAGGCTCTCCGCATCGGGCGCGGCGACAAGAGCCACGGCCTGCGTCGCGTAGTTTACCGCGGGAGCGGCGAGAGCCGGATAGTCGCTGCGCACGATGGCGACATAGTTTTCTCCGGGGATATCCTCCGCCGTGACCAGTACAGCGCCCGTCTCCGCGAAGGCGGGAAGCGTTTCTATCTTCCGCACCACGCCGCGCGGCACCTCTGAACGGACTACGCCGCCCAGCCAGCAGCCGGGAATCTCTATGTCCTCAAGAAACTTACCCTCTCCCGCGACTTTGACGGGACCGTCAAAGCGCGGCAGAGACTTTCCGATAATCCTGAACTCTTCGCTCATAGGCGCCCCTCCCAACTGGATTTCTCCCCGTTAATATTACTCTCTTGAATGTTAATATTATAACTCTCTTGGAATAATTGCAAACAGGTATTGTGCTCGATTACATATCCCTTTAGCGGAGATTATCATATAATAACGGCAGATAAATTGCGAATAATCAAAGGTGCAATTTTTCAGGAAATGATGTAGAATACAGTTACGTAATTAAAAAATTTTTTAGATAATCAAACAAAATTGAAGGGAGAAAAATACAATGTCAAAAGAAATCGTAAGCACCCCCAACGCACCGGCAGCGATCGGTCCCTATTCTCAGGCGGTAAAGGCCGGCGGATTCCTCTATCTGTCAGGACAGATTCCCCTCGATCCTAAGACGATGGCGGTCGTTCCCGGATGCGTCGCCTGCCAGGCGGAACAGGCGCTCAAGAATATGAGCGCGGTACTCGAGAGCCAGGGGCTGACGACCGACGACGTCGTCAAGACGACCGTCTTCATCAAAGACATGAACGACTTCGCGAAGGTCAATGAAGTTTACGCGAAGTATTTCGCGAAGGATGCCCCCGCGCGTTCATGCGTCGAGGTGGCCCGCCTTCCGAAAGACGTGCTCGTTGAGGTTGAGGCCGTAGCTCTTTGTAAGTAAAAGCGGAATATATGCCGCATGGGCGCATGGCAGCCAATCCCCGCCGCACTCCGGTGCGCTTTCGGTTGGCCGCCATGCGTCCGTTTAGCCTGCGGCGCATATATTTCCGCGCTTCAGGCATAACATAAATTTCAGAAACAAAAAGTGATTCAAAACCTAAAAATATATCATTGAGGAGGATACTGAAATGCTACTTATCGGCAACGGACCTCTGATAACACGCGACCCAGACAATCCCTTTATACCGGACGGATGTGCCGCGATCAGCGGAACCTCGATAAATTCAGTCGGTACCACGCTGGATATGCGCGCTAAATATCCGACGGCAAAGTTTATTGACGCCAAGGGCGGCCTCATTATGCCCGGATTTATCAACAGCCATATGCACTTTTACAGCACCTTCTCCCGCGGAATGAACGTCCCCGGCGAACCGGCGCAGGACTTCTCCGGCGTGCTGGAAAAGCTCTGGTGGCGGCTCGACAAGGCGCTTACGCTGCGCGACTGTTATTACAGCGCCCTCACGGCGCTCGTTGAGGCGATAAAGTGCGGCTGCACCACCATCATCGACCACCACGCGAGCCCGCACGCGGTGAGCGGCAGCCTATGCGAGGTGGCAAGGGCGGCGCGCGAGGCCGGCATCCGCACCTCCACCTGTTACGAAGTCTCCGACCGCGACGGTCAGAAGATCGCCTACGAGGGGATTAAGGAGAACATCGCCTTTATGGACTGGGCCGAGCGCGAGAACGACCCGATGATCTCCGGCAAGTTCGGCCTGCACGCCTCCTTTACCCTGAGCGACTGCACCCTTGAGAAGTGCCGCGAGGCGATGGAGGGCCGCGAAAACGGCTGGCATGTACATGTGGCGGAGGGGCCATCCGACGAGGAGGCCTGCGAGCGCGAGCACGGAAAGCGTATCGTGCGGCGCTTCCACGACTTCGGCATCACCGGCAAAAACTCTATCTTCGTCCACTGCATCCATATAGACGGCGCGGAGCGCACGCTGCTTAAGGAGACGGGAACCGCTGTCGTGCACAACCCCGAATCGAATATGGGCAACGCCGTCGGCGCGGCCTCCGTTCCGCGGCTGGCGGCGGAGGGCGTCACCCTCGGCTTAGGAACCGACGGCTATGTCAGCGACATGCTGCAGTCCTACAAGATGGGAAACGCCCTCTGCAAACACGCGGCGAAACATCCCAACGCGGGCTGGGGTGAGCTTCCGGCGATGCTCTTTGAGAATAACGCCTTAATCGCGGAGCGCGCCTTCCCCGTAAAGCTCGGCATGTTAAAGGACGGCTGCGCCGCCGACGTTATCGTGCTCGACTACAACGCGCCGACCGCGCTCTCCGATAAAAATATCAACGGGCATCTGCTCTTTGGCGCCTCGGCGCGCAGCGTCGTCACAACGGTCGCCAACGGCAAAATACTTATGAAGGACCGAAAGCTCACCGAGCTCGACGCGGAGGAGATCTTCGCCAAGGCGCGCGAGCACGCGGCCGAGGTCTGGAAAAAAATCTAAGCGCATAAAGACTGTAAAAGGGACGACCGCTTGGCCGTCCCTTTTACCTTTCCTCTATTTCGTCCGGCATACGGCTATTCGCTGGATAACTCTCTCCTGACCAGCCTGCCGCAAGGTTCGTCGGATGTCAGCTCCCCCTCTTTGAGCAGACGCCGGCCGCGCAGCCAGAGGTCGGTCACACAGCCGTTGACGGTCATACCTTCGTAGGGGGTATAGTCTACTCTCTGATGCAGCGATTCGACAGAGATTTTTTTGCTCTTCGCGGGATCGATAAGTATCAGATCCGCGTCGGCGCCCTCCGCTATCCGTCCCTTGTCCCGCAGTCCGAGGATGCCGGCGGGATTTGTCGCGGTCACGGCGACGAAGCGCTCCAGCGAAAGGCGGTTCTTCATAACGCCCTCGGAGAAGAGCAGCTCCATGCGCGTCTCTATTCCCGGGATGCCGCCGGGGCTCTTAAAGACATTTTCCGCGCCCAGCCGCACCTTGTCGGCGCGGCTGAACGAGCAGTGGTCGGTGCCGACCGTATCGATATCGCCCTGCGCGAGAGCACGCCAGAGACGGTTGCAGTCACCCTGCTTCCGCAGCGGCGGCGCCATCACGTAGTCGAGGCCGTTCTCCCTCTTATAGCGTTCTTCCGTAAGCGTAAGATACTGCGGGCAGGTCTCCGCATAGACCCGCTGTCCCGCGCGGCGGGCCAGGATAACCTCCTCAAGCGCCTCCTTCGTCGACAGGTGGACGATATAGGCCGCCACGCCAGCGGCCCGCGAGAGGGCGAGGATGCGCTTCACCGCCTCCGCCTCGCAATAGCCGGGGCGGCTCTTGGGCCAAAGGCCAGCCATCGCCGGCAGTTCCCTCTGGTATTCGGCCGCAAGGCCGTTCGTGACCGCGTCGTTCTCACAGTGGTAAAAGAGAAGTCCTCCGGCCTCTTTCATTCCGAGCATCAGCGGAAAGATCTCTTCGTCCGTGAGACGTCCGGCGTAGGTGGTATAGACCTTGCCGGTCGGGAAACCGCGCGATACGATCTCCGGCAGCTCCCGCGCGATATCACCGTCATAACGCTGGAAGACAAGGTGGACGCCGAAATCCGTATAGGAGCGCCCCCCGCCCTCGGCGACAGTCAGCTCAACGGCCTTTGCGAGCGGCTCGCCGTCGTCGGTAAAACCGGGATGTTCTACGATGGAGGTCGTGCCTCCAAAGACAGCCGCGCGCGTCGCCGCCACGAAGCCGTCTGATACCTTGCTGCCGCCAACCTGCAGGATCACATGCGTATGCGGGTCGACGCCGCCGGGAAGCAGGTAACAGCCCGAGGCGTCCACCACTTCGGCGCCGCCGCAGTAGAGCGAGCCGCCCACCGCGGCGATCTTTTCGCCCTCGATGAGCAGGTCGCCGCGGAAAGAGCGCTCCGCCGTCCCGATTATTCCGTTCTTTATCAATATAGCCATAATATCAGCCTCCGATCCTCTCCTGTCCGGCCTTCATGAGCTCCACGGCCGTGGGGGTCACAGCGAGCCCTCCCTGCGAAGTTTCGCAAAGCGCCGGCGCCATCATCCGCCCTATCTGCCCCATCGAATCGATCACCTCGTCAAGCGGTATCACCGACTCTATCCCCGCGAGCGCCATATCGGCGCAGAGCGTGCCGTTGGCCACAAGGATGCCGTTGCGTTTTATGCAGGGGCATTCCACCAGGCCGCCTACGGGGTCGCAGGCCAGGCCGAGCACAGATTTGAAGGTCATCGCCGCGGCGTGGGCGCTCATCGCCGGCGTTCCGCCCTGTAAAAACGCGAGCGCCGCTGAACCCATCGCGGCGGCCGCGCCGCACTCCGCCTGGCAGCCGCCGTCGGCTCCCGCAAGAGTAGCGCGGAAGGCCGTCACCTCACCCACCGCTCCCGCGGTTATCAGAGCGTCGACAAGCAGCGCCTCGGTATCCCTGCCCTCGCCGCAGAAAAATTCCCAGGCAAAGAGCATGTCGGGAATTATCCCGCAGCTGCCGGCGGTCGGCGCCGCGACGATGCGGCCCATCGTCGCGTTATACGAGGCCACCTCCATCGCGGTCGCGGAGGCGGCGAGGATAAAATCGCCGGACATCGTGCCTTGGTAGGAACGCAGCTTAGGCCCCATTGGGGGCTCGATACGGCATGGCACAGTATTCGCGCAGGCCTCGCGGACGCTGCGGCGCATATCGGCAAGGCGCTCCGCCATTCTGGCCCTTATCTCCTCCGCGGGGACACCGGTCTCCGCCGCGTCAAGGATAAGGACCGCCTCCGGAAAGGCGATCTTTTTATCTTCGGCAAGCCTGACTATCTTTTCAACGGCCTTGAGCATTTAGTCTTCCCCCTCTATTCCGATCACGCGGACTATCCCGGGATGGAGATTTTTTATCACTTCAGTATCCGCGTGCTCTTCAGCGGAATCAAGCTCGATGACCATCGTCGCGAGGCCGCCGCGCGTATCGCGGTGGAGCTTCATCGTCGCGATATTGACGTTATGGGCCGAGAGGTACGAGGTCACCGCGCTGACGACGCCCTGCACGTCGCGGTTCATTATGATGACCGCCGGCAGAGTGCAGGAGATGTCCACCTGAAAGCCGTCAAGCTTGTGGAGGATGACCGCGCCGCCGCCGATGGAATAGCCGACAGCCTCCATCGTTCGCCCGTCATCGCCGCTGACGACGACGCGCACGGAATTGGGATGCGCCCCCGCCACCTCCTCCGTATAGAAATGGAACTCCATCCCCGCGGCGCGCGCCAGTTCAAGCGCGTCCCTGATGGAGGGATCGTCCTGCGACATCCCCATAAGACCCGCGATCAGCGCCTTATCCGTCCCGTGTCCCGCGCCGGTACTCGCGAAGCTGCCGCGCATATATAGATCCGCCCTCTTCACTTCGCCGCCCCAGCACATGCGGACGATACGGCCTATGTGCGCCGCGCCTGCTGTATGGCTCGAAGAGGGGCCGGTCATCACCGGGCCGATTATCTCCCAAACGGGCATATCATCACCTCAGTTTTTTTATCTTGCTGCCTCGATTATCTTATATTATGGAGCCCTAATTGACAAACGAAATACCAGCCCGCACCGGGCAAACGCATGAAAAAGTCAGACTCCGCAGCCAGTGCCGCCGGGCAACATTATTTTTAGCGCTTTCACAACGTTCGCCGTAAATTACCTTAGGAATATTAAGAAAAGTGACGCGGTTTTCCTTCTGTAAATGTTCACTGCGGCCTATCACTGCCATGTGAAAGCGAAAAATGACGTCGCCCGGCGGCACTGGCTGCTAGATATCTGTCAAAAAATTTGACGCGTTTGTCCTCTCTGCCGACGGATTTTGATTATACTTTTGTTCACAAACTGATAATTCTCTAAATTTTCGCTGTTTTGTATCTTCTGAAAAAATTTACATACTGTCATAGCGGCGCAAATTAGTGTATAGTCTTTCGCATAATCGTTAGGGAGATGGAGAGATGCTTTTAAATCATCTGATAAATGTAAAGCGCTGGGTAATAAGGAGCATTGCGGGCGCGTATCTGCACAGCAGAGAGATACCTGGCGGCAGCTACGCGCAGGACAGCGACTTCCGGCAGAGCGTGAAGAAGCTGCCCTTTGTGCATATTCCGCCCGGCTCCGCCGCGAGGTACCGCTGCTGCGTATATAAAGAGCGCGCGATCGTCCGCCTGCGCGTCCTCGCCGGACTTGGTTTCAGCGTGGAAGCCGACGACGAGATGACCTCTCTGCTTGAGTACGCCGACCGGGCGCTCAAACGAAATCAGATCGAGGGACCGGCGCTCACGATCATAGATATCGCCTGCAAGGGCTGCGTCAACGCCCGTTATTATGTCACGGAGCTCTGCCAGGGCTGCCTCGCGCGTCCCTGTGAGAGCGTCTGCCCCTTCGGGGCCATCCACGTTGAGGACGGCCATTCGCGGATAGACAAGGTAAAATGCAAAAACTGCGGCCGCTGCAAAGATGTCTGCCCATACCACGCGATCGCTAAAATCGCCGTCCCCTGCGAGGAGAGCTGCCCCACGAACGCGATACAGAAGGACGAAAACGGCGTCGCCGCCATTGACCACACGAAATGTATCAGCTGCGGCTGCTGCGTCGCCGCCTGCCCCTTCGGCGCCGTGCTGGAACGCAGCCAGATCGTGGATATCGTGCGCGCCCTCGACAGCCGCAAACAGATATACGCGCTGGTAGCGCCCGCGATCGCCGGACAGTTCGAGGCGAGCTTCGGACAGCTTGTCACCGCGATAAGGGAGCTTGGCTTCTCCGACGTCGTCGAGGTGGCGCTCGGCGCCGACAAGACCGCCGTCGACGAGGCGGAGGAGCTGCGCGAGCGCATGGAACATAAACGCCCCTTCATGACGACCTCCTGCTGCCCCGCCTATATACAGGCGGCACGCCGCCACATGCCGGAGCTTACGCCGCATATATCGGACACGCCGACCCCCATGCACTTCACCGCCGAGATGATGAAGACGAAAAATCCCCGTAATATAAACGTATTTATCGGCCCCTGCGTCGCGAAACGCAAGGAGGCGATGGAGGATTCCTGCGTCGACTACGTGATGACCTTCGAGGAGCTCGAGGCCCTCTTTGAGGCGGCAGGGATAACCCCCTCAAAGTGCGAGGCGGCGGAACTCAAAAAGAACGCCTCCGCCCAGGGACGCGGCTTCGTGATCAGCGGCGGCGTCGCGGCGGCGGTCAGACGCGCGCTCGGGGACGACGCCGGGATCCGCACCGCCTGCATAAACGGCCTCAGCAAAGCGGCGATGGCCCAGCTGAAGGCCTACGCGAAAAACGGCGCGCCCTTTGACCTCATCGAGGTAATGACCTGTCCCGGCGGCTGCATAAGCGGCGCGGGAGTGGCGATGCGCGACAAGAAGGCCAAAGAGGGCGTGGAAAAGTTCGTAAAAGAGAGCGAGCCGCTTGATATCGCGAATGAATAAATAACTGTTTCGTCAAGAACCGCCCATATGCCCTAATAATAAAAACGCAAAGGTCCGGCTACCCATATTTCAGGAACCGGACCTTTGCCGTATAGTTTTCCGCCTGCCCGTAAATGCGGCGTTCGGCAGTCAGAGCTCTTTATCACAATATTTACTTTATTTGCGGAAGTCTCTTCTTATCGCTTCCAGCCTCTCCGGCTCGTAAACGGAGCGCACCGCCATTTCGCAGATGATGCGCGTGCCGGCTGAGATGACCCGCTCAATATCCTTTTCCTTCATCTTCGCCGCGAATTCGCGCGTATGACAGGGGATATCCTCGTCGGATATCGATATCGTCGGATGAAAGGCGGCACAGCGGAAGCTCACGTTGCCGATGTCGGAGGAACCGATATTCTCGTCCTCTCCCTTAAAGACCGGCAGCCCCTGCGCCGCGAATATCTCCTCCAGCATCGCCGTTCCCGCGGGATTCGGCTTCATGCTGTCCAGCGAGGGCGCGTATTTGACTATCTCCACGGAGGTCTGGGTGGCCATCGCCGCCCCCTTGGCGCAGTCATGCAGCAGTTTGACGACCTGCGCCAGATAGCGGGAATCGGGACTTCTGAACGTATATTCCGCGGAGGCGTATTCCGGCACAATATTGGAGGCCTCGCCGCCGCGGATGATGATGCCGTGGACGCGCGTGGTCGGTTTGAGATGCTGGCGCATCATGTCAAAACCGTGGATCATCAGCATCGCTCCGTTCAGCGCGTTTTTGCCCGCCCAGGGACAGGCGGAGGCGTGGGCCGGCTGGCCGCGGAAATTGTAATGAAATGCCGAAAGGGCCAGCAGTTTCATCTCCGCCTTATTTTTAGAGTCCATATGTATCATGATCACGAAATCATACTTGTCAAAGAGCCCCGCCTCCGCCATCTCTATCTTTTTGCCGGTGGCTTCCTCGTCGGGGGTGCCGATGATGTCGATATTGGCGGGTACTAAGTCCGCGCATTCGTGAAGGGCGAGCGCCGCAAGCAGACTGAGGCTGCCGCTCGCGCAGTGGCCGCAGGCATGGCCGATCTCGGGCAGGGCGTCGTATTCGGCGATGATACCGATGTTGATTCCCGAATCGGGAGCTTCGCATACGGTCCCCCTGAAAGCGGTGGGTATGCCGGCGAAGGCCCGCTCAACAGTGATCCCGTGAGACTCCAGCAGCGCGCAGATCTTTTCGCAGGCCAGATATTCCTTACCCGACAACTCAGGATTTTCGGCGAGGAAACAGTTGAGCTCGAAGGCCTCCCGCGCCAGAAAATCTATCTTTTCAAAGACCGCGTCCTTTACCTCATTTTCCCGTAAATCAACCATGAGCACACACCCTTTCTTTATAAAGACGGTAAACCGGCGCGCGTTGTGAACCGCCGCGCGTCGGCAAAACATCAGTTAAAAGCGCAGCGAGAGGCAGGAGAGGCCGCCGTCCAGCTTTCTGTATTCCGAGGTATCGGTAAGGATCACCTCATAGCCCGCATCACGGATCTTTTTCTCTACCGTGGGATATCCGCTGGGTACGATGACCCTGTCGTTGACCCAGATACAGTTCGCCGCGTAGCTTTCTTCCTCGGGAATGACTATTTTGCTGTACTTGGCAAAGTCCGCCTTTTCGACAAATTCTCCCGACACCAGCATGTTGCCGTTCTCAATATAGTTTACCCCGGTCTTGAGATGAAGGACAAGTTCCAGCTTGACCTCGGAGCCGCTGAGCCCGTGCTTTTCCAGAATGGCGATGAACTGCCTAATACCCTCCGCGTTCGTCCGCGCCGAGCGGCCCACGTAGAAATGATCTCCGACCATCATCACGTCCCCGCCGTCCAGCGTGCCCGGGGTTTTGATGTATTCTATCATGTCGTCGGGGAAAAACTTTTTTATCGCCGGCAGCATCTCCTTCGCCTCGCCGTTGCGGCTCGCCGCGCCCGGATTGCTGAGGATCGCGCATTTCCTCGTTATCACCGCCGTGTCCTCGACAAAGCAGGAATCGGGATATTCCTCGAGCGCCTCAAGGACGGTCACCGCCACGCCGCACTTTTTAAGGGCCTCGATATAGTCGTCGTGCTGTTTGAGCGCAAGTTCATAATTCGGCCTGCCAAGCTGCGGATTTGATGTGATACCCTCTACCATACTCTTTGCTGGTCTTCTGACGATTACGTTTTTAAACATTTGAATCTCCTCCTGTGATATATTTATTTATTTTTAAGACTATTTGGCGCTTGTGCTTAAAAGGGGCCGTAACCAATGGCCACCGCCAACGCGATGAATGCGGCCTCCATCAGCAGCATAATACCGAAAAGCGGCGTAAAAAACTTATACCATTTGCCGATGGGAACGCGCGAGATGGCCGCCATGATGATGATGCCGCCTACGGGCCAGAAGAGGTTTGAATAGCCGTCACCGAACTGATAGGCGAGAATGGCGATCTGGCGGTTGAGCCCCACGAGATCCGAAAGCGGTATCATGATCGGCATTACCGCCGCGGCCTGTCCGCTGCCGGATGGAATGAACAGGTTCATGATGTTCTGGAATATCAGCATCCCCTCGGCGGCGAGCCACTTGGGCATATACTGCAGCGGCTGGTACATGCCGTATATTATCGTGTCGAGTATATTTCCCTTCGCAAGCACCACCATGATCGAGCGCGACATCCCTACGATCAGAGCGCCGATTATTATATCGCAGCAGGTAAAGATAAGATTGTCGGTGATCTCGTCCGGCGGCATCTTCCACAGCAGCGAGATAATGAAGCCCGAGAAGAGAAATACGGCCGACATTTCGTCAAGATACCAGCCGAGCTTGAGCGTGGCGAAGACGATAAAGATTATCGTCGCGAAGAGCAGCAGGATGGTGAACTTCCTTTTAGCCGTGAAGGGATGTTTCTCAAGCGACGACCTGTCTATCTCCAGCACGCCCATGTCTACGCCGTAGACATAACTTGATTTCGGATCCCTCTTCACCCGTTTCGCGTAGCGCAGGGTCCACCAGATACCGATGGCGGTGAAGGCGGCGAGAACGACGAGCCGGAACAATATCCCGGAAAAGATCGGCAGCTCCGCGATGGCCTGGGCGATGCCGATCGTAAAAGGGTTTGTGGTAGCCGAGGCGAAGCCGATGCCGACCGCCATGCCTGACATCGCGAGCCCCACCAGCGCGTCATAGCCCATGGCGATCGCGATGCCGACGAATATCGGCACCAGGCCGTAGACGGTATCCCACTCACCGTATGTGGAACCGGCGAGGGAAAACAGTATCATGAAAATGACGATGACCGTCGTCTCGCGCCCCTGCAGCTTTTTCAGCAGGACGTTGATCGCCGCGTGCAGCGAGCCGGTTTTCGTCACCGTATAGACGCAGAAATAGGCGAAGAAGATGAGGAAGATTATGCTGCCGGACT
The DNA here is from genome assembly GCF_020860125.1 of Cloacibacillus sp. Classification (NCBI taxonomy): domain Bacteria; kingdom Thermotogati; phylum Synergistota; class Synergistia; order Synergistales; family Synergistaceae; genus Cloacibacillus; species Cloacibacillus sp. The sequence goes on from NZ_JAJBUX010000086.1 coordinate 19,946, forward strand.
CCACAAAGCCTTTCTGGATACAGAGGAACATCTCAAAGGGGCCGACGGGCGTCCGTTCGTCCGCAAGTCTGAACGAGGCAGCGTTGACGACCGTGATGCCTGTCTCCGCGTTTTTGACGCGTTCAAAGTTTCCCGCCGGTACGATCCAGGTCAGGACCGTCATTATTACAATGATGCCGAATAGGATAACGATAGCGTTGGGCATTTTGAATTTTTTCATCTGGATCATGCTGTTCACTCCTTCTATATTTAGGGACAAATTCAGATAAAGATTTTCGCCGGCGGTGATATGGGAACGCTAATGTTCAGAAAAAACTGTCTTTACGGTTCGTATTTAATATATAATAATCTCGTAAAATCACACATAGCGAATGCCGTGAAAAAGGTCAGTGATTTAGTGCGATACACGCAACAAAGGCTGTTTTTTAGTTGATCGCGGCAGCAATATCGTGCAAAACAGGAAAGGAGAGATCATAGCGTGGCAAACAGGGAGTTAATGGAGATAGACGAGACTGGATGGAAAATACTTGAGGAACTGCAAAAAAACGCGCGCATACCGTTCAAGCAGCTCGCGGATAAAGTGAACCTCTCGCCCACCGCCACCATCGAACGTGTCAAACGTATGGAAGAAGAGGGGATCATCCTCGACTACCGCGCCACGGTGGACCCGGCAAAGGTCGGCTATTATTTTTCCGCGATACTATCATTTCAGACGAATTACGGCAATCCGGACCCCGTGATCGACGAGATCATCAAAGATATCCCTGAGATAGTATCGAGCTGGTCGATAACCGGCAGCAACGACTTTCTCCTCGAGGTGCAGATACCGTCACTGGTCTTTTTACAGGAGCTTCTCGTGATGCTTTCACGCCACGGCAAGATAACGACGAGCATCGTGCTGCCCAACTCCACCAAAAAACGGGTAATAAAGGCGCCGCGCGAAACTCCCGACGCCTAGCCTTTAGGAAAAGGTAAAAAATAATTCACTGCGGGCTCTGAGAGCTGTTACCAGATTTTAGCCGTCTTTCACACCGGCTGCGCAGCCACCGGGATCAAGACAACGCCCCAACTGCCGCCGTTGGGGCGTGAGGTTTAGTTATGGCAAAACGCGTCTCTTTAACAAGGCCATACCGCAAACGCCCTTATCTTATTAGTATCCTTAATATTGTTCGCAACCTCTGCAATAAATACCATAGGTATCCTTCTCTTATCATGCGAATCAGTTTCAGACAAGACCTGTTTGACAAATCCACACGCTGACAGACAACATGGTGAATAGCAAAAGTAATCGCAAGTTTGCAGAAGTAACCGAGACCACCAAAGCT
>NZ_JAJBUX010000087.1:0-49215 GCF_020860125.1 Cloacibacillus sp.
CGGCAGCTTCGTGCCGCGCAGCTCGATCATCATCTCCGTCGCTCCCACCTGGTGCATCCGCATACCCTCGATGACCGACTTCTGATCGTCCAGCTTACGCGCCTCGGTGGCGGCGGCCTCGCCTAGTCCCGGCACGGCCGCCGCGAAGAGGACGGCGCAAAGCAAGGCCGTCAGGGCTCTATAATTTATAAGTCCGTGCGGTGATTTTTGTTTGCCCATCTCCAGCTCACTCCTTTTGAATCTATGGAAAGAATCTTTCCCTTTCCGCCGCCGAAGGTCATCCCCGGCTTGAATATCTGTCCCGGCTCCTCGCCGTCTATGTCAAGCGTGCAGATCGTGCTGCCGCCGAGCACCACAAGCCCCTTTATCGTCACCGTCGGCACAAACTCCGGCACGCTCGTATCCGCGGCGAGAGAGGGCGAAGGCACGACCGCCGCCACCGGCGAACGCCCGATGGCGTCGGAGAGCGCGACAAGCTCGGGGCTCTGTTCGCGCATCTTGCGGAAGACCTCGTATTTCGCGTTAAGCGCCTTAGCCGACTCCAGAGCCTGATTGCCGCGCGGCATCTGCTGCATGGAAGAACCGCCGTCATCGACGGCGATACCGTTCATCGCGATAAAATTGCGCATCGTAAAGACCGCCGCCGCGAAAAACACGGCCAGAAGCAATACGAAGATATATTCCTTTTTCCGCTCCTCCGGGGAGCGCGCCGCCTCGTTCAGGCGCACCTGACGGAAGAGATCTTTCAGCGATATCGATCTCATTTCGCCGCCTCCTCCTCTTTCAGCGCGCCGCCGATCTTGGCGGCGACGGTAAAGCTGTATTTGACACCATTTTCCCGCAGCCCCTCAAGTGAAAGCTGAGAAATCCTCGTCAGATAGGGACTCTGCCGGAAAGAGGCGAGCAGACGCAGCAGTTCGTTATAGTTAGCCTCGCCGGAGACGCTGAAAGAGACGACGCCGTCCTTATCATCGGCCTTCGTCACGTCGGCCTCGCCAAATCCCTGCGTCGAAAGCAGATTCAGCAAAACGGAATAGAACTTGTTCTGTGATTCAATCGCCGAGGGCAGCTCTTTGCCGTCTATCTTAACGGTGGACTTATACTGGATGACGGCGTTGGAGCGCGCCGCGACCGTAGCCTTCAGCACCTGCGCCTCCTGCGAGGCGGAGGTAAGTTCAGCCATACCGCCGTTCACGCTCTTCATCATAAACAGCTGCGCGGCGACCAGCAGCAGTACGACGGCGACCGCGATCAAAACCTGCTCACGCTTCAGCTCCGTTATCTCGATATTTTTCATCTGGTTACCGCCTCCTCGCGCGCATCTTCGGAGCGGACTCCCTTTTCCTGTTCGGCGATGCCGCCCTCAAGCACTATCTTTTGCAGCGAATTGAGCTTCAGCTCGATGGAAAACGCCTTGAGATTCGCGCCGCTGCGCTGTGTGGGGGTGATCACCGGCAGGGAGACGCTGTTAACGCAGGAGGCCGCGAGCAGCCCGTCGCCGAACTCCAAAACCTCTTCGTCGGCAAAGGCCACGCCCTTAAGCGAGGCGCTCTCGCGATTCATCGTCAGCGACTCAATGACGACGCCGTCAACCGTCCTCTCCCCAAGTTCATAGAGAAATTCAACGGAGGGTACGTCGTCAAGGACAAAATCCAGCTTTTCCTCGATGGCGCCGCTCTCCTTAGTCAGCCTGGCCAGCTCCGTCTCCATCAGCTTTAGATTTTCATTATCGGAGGTAACGCCTTCCGCCATTTCCGCCCTGGCGGAGCCTATCGAATAGAGCCGATAGCCGCCCATAGCGAACAACGACAGCGAGGAGATCAAAAAGAGCGCCGCGAGTGAGAAGAGGATATAATGGCGCGGACTTCTCTCCTTCTCCGCCTGCTGTTCCTGTTTATTTGTACGAAGATCAAGTTTTACGACCATGGCCTCACCTCAGCGCTAGCCCGACGGCAACGTCCCAGCCGCCGTTATTTTCGAAGCTGATGCCGTGGACCTTCATCGGATCTATGAGCATGACCGATTCCATCGACGTCGATTCCTTAAGAAGGCCGCAGAGATAAGAAGAGGCCCCGGGGCCGAAAAGGTAGATCGAATCGGCGCTGAAGGAGCGGTTCTGCGACATCGCGAACTGCAGCGAAGAGCGTATCTCGCGGACAAAGGAGAAGGCGTGCTCTCTGTAGGTCTCGCTCTCAAAACCTCCGTCGAGGATATCCGCGCCGAAGCCGGAGGAGATATTACGGTAAAATATCCCGCAGCCCTTCCAGGAGAGGATCAGCACCGAACGCAGATTTCCCGCGTAGATATAGGCGCAGCCCGCGTCGATCGCCACCGGCGGATTAGCGGCGCGCTCAAGGGCGATCTGAGAGGGCTCCAGGGCGGCGAGCCTTATGCCGTGAGCCGCGGCGGCGCGGGAAATATTTTCGACCAGCGGCCGGCGGGCCGCGGCGACGAGAAAACGTTTCTCAGAAAGATCCTCGCGCACGGGATACTCGATCTCCGCGATATCATAGACGCCCTCCTTCTCGGGAAAGGGGAAATAATTTTCGAATTCATAACGAAAGGCCATGCGCGCCTCCGCGAGCGTCATCCCCGGAAGGTTGACGATACGCAGCAGCGACTCCGTCACCGGCAGGGCAAAATTCACCGCGACATTGAAGCCGCCGGCGGATTTCGCGATATAGTCGAAGACTGATCCCAGATATCCTCCTGAATCGGAGAAGGGGTCCTCCGAAGCGCCGTATTCCGCCGGGATACTTCCGGACAGGGAATCTACGACATTATAAAAGCCGTCCCCGCCCTCGAGAGATAGGTAGCGGAAGCTTCCAACATCCAGCACAAGACCGGCGGATATTGTCTTTTTCTTTGAAAAAAAGCCCATAGGACTCCTCCATAGAGCGCCATTGGCGCTAAAAATATATAAAAAGCATGCGGGACATTGCTGTCGACAACTATCCCGCCGCCTCATTATATAATAAAAACCCTTAAAAAAAGGGGTTTTTTTAATTTAAACAAAAATATTTTTCGAAAATGTTGCGCAAAGGCCACAGCAGAATAAATGAATTTGGCGACAGCAATTTTTACCTTTACAAAAACTATGTTTTATGTTATAGATCATTCTGCACTTTTAATAACGTCACTATACAATCGTGCCGCAGATATAAACAGAAACGCGCACGCCAGCGACGTGCGCGTGCGAAAACCGCCTTCACGTATTATAGATCAAAATTGACTGTTCGGGTTATAATCCTTTGTCTTTATCAGCATATAGACGCTCGTGCCGCCCGCGTAATCCGGCGCGGCCGCCGGATTCTTCGTCGGCTCCGCGTAGAGGCGGTCTTCGCTCCTCAGCGCGGCGAGCTCCGCCGCGACGCGGCTGCCCCTCTCGGGGATCAGCGCCGTCTCCGCGCCGTCATACTTGACGAAGAGCGCGCCGTTGTCGTTTACCACGGAGAGTCCCTCGGTATCGATACCGACATGAGAGCTCTCGTTATTCTGCACCTCGGCCACCGCCCGCGGCCAGGAGCCCGTCTCCGAATAATAGGCGAAGACCGCCGCTCTGAGATTGCTCATATCGGCGGCGATCCTATGGGCATCCGCCGAGGCCCTCATATTCGTGTTTGAATAATAGACGAAGCCTCCGAAGATCACCACCGCAAGTCCGACGACGATCATGCCGGCACGTCTCTTTTCTCTGTTCATCCTATCCATTCTCCTCTCTCAGGCGCTCCGGGGCCGGGGGCCCGTTAGGGAAAGCGGCGGAACAAAGGCCGCCGCCCGCGGGCTTTCCCGCCCTCATGCCGCGGTGAAGCGGCGCGGCCCTTCGCCCCTGTGCTTACGCTTCCTGAATCAGTTCCGCGCGGGATCGATCTTGATCAGCATATAGACCGGCGCCGCGCCGCTCTCATTGTAATAGCCGTCCTCGACCGAGGCCGTCTTATATAGCCCCTCGGCCTTGCTCATCTTCTCCAGCTCGCGCAGTACGCCGCTCTCCGAGGCGTCGCCCTGATAGGCGACAAAGAGCCCCTCAGGAGTGTGGATCACCTCGTACTTTGTGATATCCTTCGTGAAGGGGCGCTCTATCTCGCCGCCGAGGCCGATATCATCGCTGAAATCGTCGGCGAATTTGATCTTTGAGCCGACAGGGAAGAGCTCCCAGTTGGCGGGGTTCGAGAAGACCATCAGCGTCGAGGCCTTGATCTGGTTCATATTCTTCACAATGTCGTGCGCCGAGGCGCTGTTATTCTCCCGCTCCGCGGCCAGGTACCAGACGCCGACAAGCGCGAAGGCGGCGATAAAAAATATCACCATCGCCGTGCGGTTCCACAGCGGCTTCGCGACGGGCTCCTTGACCATATATTCGCCCTGTTCGCCGTGTTCCTTTGAGACGGTTTCCTCCGTCTCCTCTTTCTTGATCTCTTCCGACATCTTTATCCGCTCCTTTTGAGACGGCCCCTTGACGGGCCGTCCTGTCTTTATCTTTGATAAAGATTCTAGCGGCGCGGCGTTTTTTTACGTTTGTAGGAATGCTTTTATTGGGGTAGGTGGAAAGACGGAAAAGAGCTTCTGCTTGACCAGACTAACGGTACCTGTATTATATAAACATCAGGGACTAATCGCAATTAAGGATGATAGGACATAGTTTAATGCTATTAGCCATTTTTATGAGGCTCTTGTTATTTCGAAATAGATGAGAAACCACTGAAAAAGGAGAAGCCCCTCCAGCATAAGAGGCGCTTCTCCATAAATATTTTATTTTTTAAGAATATTAGTTTGGAACTCGTATCGGCATTGAATATACACTAGCATCTTTTGAGAGAGTCCCTTTTGTTACCATAGCGTCCAACTTATCCATTATCCCCGTAGCTGTACCGGCTGCCCCTGCATTAAATTGGACTCTGACATCATCGCTATTAGTCCCTGTAACATTGATAGTCATATTAGCATCACGTGTGCCGTCCAAATACCAGAAGTGTAATCAGTCGTATTATTATTTTGGGGATAGCGATCATAGTCAGCAAAGAACATCATTGCAGCTGCCTTAACATTTCTCATATCAGAAAGAATCTTAGTCGCTTCAGCTTTATCTGTTGCCGCACCTGTCGAAAGCATCATCATACCGGCTAGGATACCAATGATGATTATAACGATGAGCAGTTCCACAAGGGTGAACCCTTTTGCTTTACGGTACTTCTTTATTATTTTCTTCATTTACATTTTTCCTCCTAAGGTAGTTTTGCCAAATACCGTGCGCGCGCCCACCCAACATAGACCGGACTCGCCTTCCGGCCCCTCTTGATTCTGACAGATATGCTCTCCCCGCATATCCCTCCTTACAGTTATAGCTCTATTTTTATAATTCCATTAACATATAAATACAGGGCCATAATAAGGCCCACATTATTATAATATTAATTTCAATAAAAGGGAAGCTCTTTTTACTAAAAATTAAAAGCGTTTTTTACTGAATTTACATGAAGGCGTTTATCGCGGAGATGATCGGCAGGAAGATAGCGAGCACCATAAAGCCGACGATAATGCCGACGAAGACGACCATAATCGGTTCAAGTATCGAGCTGAGGCGTTTGATCTTCTCCGATAGCTCCGCGTCATACCAGTCGGCGATCTTCTCGAGCATCTCGTCTGTGCGGCCCGTCTCCTCGCCGACGGCGATCATGTGGCCGATCATCGGCGGAAATAGCTTCTTTTCGCGCACGACGGCGTTGAGGGCCCTGCCCATCGAGGCGCCGTCGCGCATCTCAAGAAATCCCCGCTTTATCTTTTCGTTGCCCGCAACGTCAGCCGTCATCTCTATTGATGACAGAACGGGGACGCCGGAGCGCAGCAGCGATCCCATCGTGCGGAAGGAGCGCGTCAGCGAGGCCTTGAAAATGATGTCGCCGAAAATCGGTATCTTTAATAAAAAGGTATCGATCGGCATCTTCATCGACTTCATCTTGCGCAACTGATAGATTATAACAGTGATGACAAATAGAACGAGCGGTATTACGTACCAGTGATACTGCATCCAGTGACCAAATTTAAATGTCATCAGCGTGAGCGCCGGAAGTTCTATACTAAGGTTGCCAAAGGCCTTCTCAAACTGCGGGACAACGACGGCGACCATCACGCCGAGGACGAGCAGCGCGATGCAGATGACCACCGTCGGATAGGTCATCGCCGAGATGATCTTTTTGCGGAGGTTCTCCTGGTCCTCCATGAAGGAGGCGATCTTCGCGAGGCTCATGTCGAGCGTACCGGACTCCTCGCCGGAGCGCACGAGCGGTATCGTGATCGCGTCGAAGCATTTGGGGTTCTCCGCAAGGGCACTGCCGAGCGTCGTACCGGCGCTGACGCGTTTGTAGACGCGCGTGAGCACGCGGCGGAGGAAGCGCCGGTTCTGCGTCTGCTCGGTGAGGATGGCGAGCGAGGCCGTCACGGGGATGCCAGCGGCGATCATCGTCGCAAGCTGGCGGAAGAAGACGAGCTTGTCACGCAGCCTGATACGCGGCGAGAGGTCCCAGAATTCGCTGTGTTCCTTCGCGGCGCTGTCCGCGAGTTTATCGCCGGGAACGGTCAGGGATATCTCCCGGTGCTGTGAGACGTTGAGAGGAACCCAGCCGTTGCCGCGAATCCACGAAAGCAGCTCCTGCTCCCCCGGCGAGTTATGCGTGCCGCTTATAGTCTTGCCGCTCCGGTCCTTCGCGTCATAGTAAAACTCCATAAAAACCAACTCCCGCTGTAAGCGCTTCTGCCTGAGAGAATATAATTATTATTGAAAAAAGTCAAATGAAAGAGTGCGGAAGCCAGAAACAAAGGCGCCTGACCATAGATGATAGGCTAAAAATGATAAATTGCGGTTTGGCTTCGAGAGAGGAAAAGAGATAAATTGCGATTTACCAAAGATTTTGGCGCCCTCTCCGAGGGAGCTCCCCGCTAAGCAGGGTAAGGGAGAGTTGACATTAGGTTCTCCCGCGGCTTTTGCCGCGGGCTCTGTTTGGCGCTGGAACCGTGCCAAACAGAGCAACACTCCTTCCGTCTCGCCGCAAAAGCGGCGGCGATCCACCTCCCTCAGAGAGGGAGGCTAAAAGGGCAAAGTCAAAAGCTAAATCGAAATTTATCCTATTCCTATGGTTCCCGACCCACATTCAGCGTGACAATCCACCCCAAATTTTCCTCTCCTACTGGTCCCGCAAAAATATCGGATTCGTCCAGGCGGTGCGGCCGTATCTGTCGATACATTCGGCGCGCAGATAGCTCTCGCTGCCGCTGAGTTTATATTCGGCGTATTCCATCGTCTCGTCAGGCGAGCCGCAGAGCACGGAGGCGCCGTCGTTGACGCAGCCGCCGGCGATGAAATTCACCCGGCTGACTGCGCCGCAGGAGACGAAGGCCCGGCCGTTTTTCACGCCCCAGTCGTATATTTCGGGGCCGGACGAGGAGTAGTAGTTGCCCGCGAGGATATTTGTGATTATTTCGTCGTGCGTAAGACGCTCGGACTTCACCGTTATCCAGCCGCCGCAGGCGTCGTCGAATTTGCCCCCGTTGTGGTTGTCGTCGGTCGCCGCGCCGAGGATACGCCTCCCCTCGCGGAGCATGAGGTCCCAGTGCAGGGTGTCAAAGCCCGTGCCGCTCTCGTTGACGGTGTTGTAGTTGAATATTTCCATCGCGAAGAGGCCGCGCGTGCCTGTAAATTCATATTCTGAGACACGCGACCATATTGGGTGGTTGTACATCGCGATAAAGCCGCACCTCTCCATGCGGCCGACCATCTCCTGCAGCACCGCCGCGCCGTTCCAGCTGCCGAAGAAGACCCGCTGGGGCAGGAATTCAAGGTGTTCGGGACGTACGCAGACCGCCCGGCGCTGCATTTCGGAGGTTCCGAGGATCGCGTTCACGTGGTGCACTTTGATACGGCGGCGCAGCGTGATGCCGCTGTAAAGGACCGCGGAGGCCTCGTAGCCGGGCAGGATGAGGAAGTTTTCATCGCCCAGCTCGCCGCTGTAATCGGAATAGCGGTCGTGGTCGGTTATGCAGAGAAAGGAGTAGCCGCGGCTTTTGAAGAGCGCCGCGGACTCCCCCGGCGTCAGCATACCGTCGGAGTTCGTCGTGTGGCTGTGGAGGTTGCCTTTGTACCAGACGCCCTTTTCCGAGAATCCTCTGATATCCATCATCTATAGCCTGATGCAGTTGCGGTTCATGATCGTGATATGGACGCGGTCGCCCTTCGCGAAGAGCGCGCGGCTGCGGAAGAGGGTGTCGGAAACTATCTCCATGCCGCCCGCCTCGATCTTGTAGCGCAGCACGTTGCCGCGCGGCGTCTGGTCGATTATCTTCCCCTGGAACTGGTAGGCCCCGTCTACGGGCGCAAATTCGGACGACAGCTCGACGGTCTCGGGACGGATGGCGACCTCGTGCGATTCAGCGTAGAGCCGCCCCGTCATCGAGGCGAACTCCGCGCTCGAGAGGATGTTGTAGTTGCCGATGAAGCTCGCGGCGAAGCTCGTCTCGGGCTGCGTGTACATCTCTATCGGGCTGCCGGACTGCTCCACCCTGCCGGCGTTGAAGAGGTGTATCACGTCGGACATCACCATCGCCTCGTCCTGGTCGTGGGTGACGAAGATGGTCGTGATTCCCATATCGCGCTGTATGCGGCGGATCTCCTTTTGCAGCGACTTGCGCAGCTTCGCGTCTATCGCCGAGAGCGGCTCGTCGAGCAGCAGCACCTTCGGCTCGGTGACGATGGAGCGCGCGAGCGCGACGCGCTGCTGCTGGCCGCCGGAGAGCTGCGCGGGCATGGCGTTCTCTTTTCCCTCAAGAGCGACCATCGCCACCGCCTTCGCGACCTTGCCGCGGATGTCTTCGATGTGCATTTTTTTCATCCGCAGACCGAAGGCGATATTCTCAAAGACGTTCATGTTCGGGAAGAGGCTGTACTGCTGGAAGACCATTCCTATTTGGCGGTCTTTGGGGTCGGCGTAGGTGACGTCCCTGCCGTCAACGTATATGCGGCCGCCGCTGACCTGCTCAAGCCCAGCAAGGCAGCGCAGCAGGGTACTTTTACCGCAGCCGGAGGGGCCGAGCAGGGTCACCAGTTCTCCCCGCTCCACCGTGAGGCTGACATCACGCAGGACGGTGTTATCGCCATATTTTTTCACTATCTTTTCAAATTTTATATAACTCATGCCTTTTCTCCTTCCTTTGCGCCGATTTCCACGGTCTTGGATTTGAGCCAGAATACCGCCGCCGAGATGGCGAGGGTGACGACGAAGAGTACGATGATTACCGCGCTCGTAACCTGCCCGGAGATGAACATTTTTTTGAGCAGGTACATCTGCGCGGTGGAATAGTAGCTGCCGCCGATGGTGTTGACGATGACGAAATCCCCGAAGATGAGGGCGACGGAGAGCATCGAGGAGATGACGACGCCGGAGAGCATGCAGGGGACGATGATCCTGAAGAAGGCGAAGAATTTATCAGCCCCCAGCATCTGCGCCGCCTCGAGCAGCCTCGGCGCGTCCACGCTTATCAGGCTGTTTTTGATCCCCTGGTACATGTAGGGTAGTATCACTACGCAGTAGGTGAAGGTGAGCATGGCGATACGGTTCGAGAGGGGCGCGGGCGCTCCGGCGTAGAGGGAGAGGACGCTGACCGGCAGGATGACGCCCTGTACCGCGTACGGTATGGTGCAGATTATCCGCAGGTATTTGTCGAGCCACGGCAGGTATACCACGACGACGTACATCGCAAGCAGGATCATCGCCGCGGCGGCGATGACGGGTACTATCGAGATGACGACCGTCCGCGCGAGCGCCTGCCAGAAGGCGGCGTCCCTGAAGATCACGGCGTAGTATTTAAGCGTAAAGCCCTTCGGCAGCACGTCCATCCATTCAGTAAAAAGGGAGTAGACGAGCGTCATGAAGAGCGGTATCAGCAGATAGAGCACAATGGCCCAGAGGATTATAGAGCTGCCCTTTCCGCCTCTCATCTCAGCCCCTCCCGCCTCTCTTTTTAAGTATCATGCCGTTCGCGGTGATCGTCGCCACCATCATCAGCATGAGCACGACGGCAAGCGCGGAGCCGAACTCCTTACGCTGCACGACGTCGCCGACAAACTGCTCCGATATCCTTATCGGCAGCAGCTGGAAGTTGTTCTGCATCAGCGCGTAGGCCGTCGCGAAGGCGGCGATCGCGTTCGCGAAGAGGATGCTGAAGGTCCCGAGCAGGCTCGGAAGCAGGTTCGGCAGGCCGACCCGCAGCCAGAATGCCGCCGCGCCGCCGCCAAGGAGCGCCGCCGCCTCGCGCCACTCCTTTTTGAGCGCGTCGAAGGCGGGGATCAGAAGCAGCGTCGCGAGCGGGATCTGGAAGTAGATGTAGCAGAGCAGCAGCCCCCTAATGCTGTAGATGTTGAAGTTGGCAAGCGCCTCTATGCCGTGGTTTTTGCCGAACATCACGAGCACGCCAACGTTGCCGAAGAGGATTATGTATGAAAAGGCAAGCGGGATGCCAGAGAAATTCGAGGTCATGTTCAGCACGCTGAGGAATATGTTTTTCGTCCCCGGCTTCGCCTCGTGGCAGCTTTTCGCGCCCCAGAAGGCGGCGAAGAGCCCGATAAGCGACGAGGCGGCCGCCACCCAGAGGCTGTTCATCACCGCGACGCGGTAGAGCCGCTTGGTGAAGATAGAGGCGTAGTGCGTGAGGGTGAAGCCGCCGCCGTTCTCTTCCATAAAGCTCCGCATGATGACGCCCGCCACCGGCATCAGCTCGAAGAGCAGCACCACGGCGGCGAAGGGAAGCAGCGCGGCAAGGTAGGTCTTTTTGCTGTTGTTCAAAAGTTTCTCTCCAATCGTCGTAAAAAAGAGGGAGCCCGCGGAATAACAGCGGCCTCCCTTTATTATCAGCGCTCTATTTCGCGTAGGCCATTACCTCTTCCTGCCATTTTGTCCCCAGGTTCTTGGCCGCCTCTTCCCAGGCCTTGAAGTCCGAGATGGGGCGCGCCTTCGCGTACTGCTCCGACGGGAGCATCTTCGCCTTTACGTCGTCGGGAAGCTCCACACTGCCTCTGATCGGCGTCGCGTAGCCGCGCGCGAGGTTTATCTGACCGGCGTCGCTGAGGATGTATTCACGCGTGAAGGCCGCGGCGTGCGGGCGTTTCGTGTAGGCGTTGATTATCGTCGCGTAGCCGCTCTGCACGGAGCCGTCGGCGGGGATGCAGACGTCATATTCCGCTTCGGGGTTGTTTGCCTTGAACTGGTCGCGGTAACCGAGCGCGTTGTAGTCCCAGACGAAGTAGCAGGCTATCTCGCCCTTTTCGAGGCGCGCGACGTTAGGCTCGCCCATATCGATGCGTCCCTGCTCGGCAAGTTTCCTGAAGAAGTCGAAGCCCGGCTGGAGGTTGGTCTCAGAGCCGCCGTTGGCGATCGCCGCCGCGAGCAGCGCGCACTGAGCCTGCGTCGCCTGCGCGACGTTGCCGGGGGTCACCATATATTCGCCCTCGAGGATGTCGGCGAATGATTTCGGCGGGTTGGGAACGAGCTTCCTGTTGGTGATGACGGTGATGGTCCCGTAGTAGCCGATCACCCAGTCGCCGTTGTCGTCCTTCGCCCATTCGGGGATCTCGTCCCAGTAGCTCGTCTTGTAGGGAAGCGTGAGCCCCTTGCTCTCCGCGAGCGGGCCGAAGGACTGGCCCACGTCGCCGATGTCCTTCGTGGCGTTTTCCTTCTCCGCCTCGAATATCGCGAGCTCCTCCGCCGAGGACATGTCCACGTCGGCGTGTTCGATGCCGAATTTATCCTTTAGGTCCGTCCAGGTGCCGACCCAGTTCGCCCACGAGTCGGGCATACCAACCGATTCCACCCTGCCCTCTTCCTGCGCCTTTTTCTGAAGTTCCTCGACGGTGAGGCTGTTGAGGTCAACCTTGCCGGCGCTCTCTTTGCCCGGCTGCATCTGCGTAAAGGCGAATACCGCGATAATTACGACGGCAACCGCCGCTCCGATCATAACTTTCCTGTTCAAAATAATTTCTCCTTTTCCCATATGTTTTCCAAAGCAGTTTCATTATAAAAAGCGGAAGTAAAGGAAAGGTTTTATAAACGCAACGAAAATGTAAGCGCAAAAAAGAGGCCGCGCGGCCTCTTTTCATCAAATTAAATGAGGATATGAAAAAGCCGGAGACTGGCGTCTCCGGCTTTTGTATCTGTCTATTGAGCTGTGGGTTATGCCGCCGGACTTAGTAGTCCATGCCGCCCATTCCACCCATACCGCCCATTCCACCGGCCATGTCGCCGAGGGTGTCTTTCTTCTCGGGCTTGTCGGCAACGACGGCGTCCGTGGTGAGGATCATCGCCGCGATCGAGGAGGCGTTCTGGAGAGCCGAGCGGGTGACCTTCACCGGGTCGATGATGCCCGCTTCGATCATGTCAACGTATTCGCCGGTCGTCGCGTCGAGGCCCTGTCCCTCTTTGAGGGTCTTGACCTTTTCGATGATGACGTCGCCCTGCATGCCGCTGTTGTGGGCGATGAGGTAGAGGGGTTCGGTGAGCGCCTTGCGTACGATCTGCGCTCCGGTACGAATGTCGCCCTCAAGTTTCGCGATCTCTTTGTCGAGGACTTTGGTGCAGCCGACGAGCGCCACTCCGCCGCCGGGGACGATTCCCTCTTCAACCGCGGCGCGCGTTGAGTTGAGCGCGTCCTCTATGCGGAGCTTGAGTTCCTTCTGCTCCGTCTCCGTCGCGGCTCCGACCTGGATGACCGCTACGCCGCCGACCAGTTTCGCGAGGCGCTCCTGGAGCTTCTCTTTGTCGTACTCTGAGGTTGAGTCGGCGAGTTCCTTCTTGATCTGCGCGGCGCGATCCTTGATGGCCGTGGAATCTCCGGCGCCCTCGACGATCGTCGTGTCTTCCTTGGTGACCTTTATCTTCTTCGCGTGGCCGAGGTCAGCGACGTCAGCGCTGTCAAGCTTGCGTCCAACCTCTTCGCTGATGACCGTCGCGCCGGTCACGGTGGCGATATCCTGGAGCATCGCCTTTCTGCGGTCGCCGAATCCCGGGGCCTTGACGGCTACGACCTGGAGTATTCCACGCAGCTTGTTGACGACGAGTGTCGCCAGCGCTTCGCCCTCGACGTCCTCGGCGATGATGAGGAGCGGCTTCGCGAGCTGGACGCTCTTCTCAAGGACGGGAAGCATATCTTTCACGTTGGAAATCTTTCCGTCGACGATGAGGATGTTCGCGTCGTCAAGTACGGCTTCCATACGGTCGGGGTTCGTGATCATGTAGGGGCTGAGGTAGCCCTTGTCGAACTGGAGTCCCTCGACGGTCTCCAGCGTCGTGCCGAGGCTCTTGCTGTCTTCAACGGTGATGACGCCCTCTTCGCCGACCTTCTCCATCGCTTCGGCGATGAGCTCTCCGACCTTCTTGTCGTTGGCGGAGATGGCGGCTACCTGCACGGTCTTCTTGTGTCCCTTGACGGGCGAAGCCTGCTTCTTGAGCTCTTCAACAACAACCGCGGTCGCGTCTTCGATACCCTTGCGGAGCTGCATGCCGTTCGCGCCCGCCGCTACGTTCTTGATTCCCTCGCGGATCATCGCGCGGGCGAGCACCGTGGCCGTCGTCGTACCGTCGCCGGCTACGTCGTTGGTCTTCGAGGCTACCTCTTTGATGAGCTGGGCGCCCATATTCTCGAACGGATCTTCGAGCTCGATCTCCTTCGCGATCGTCACGCCGTCGTTGGTGATGGTCGGCGAGCCGAACTTCTTCTCCAGGACGACGTTGCGTCCTTTCGGGCCAAGGGTGATTCCTACGGTATCCGCGACTTTATTGATTCCGCGCTCCATCGAGCGGCGTGCGTCTTCTCTGAAAAGCAGTGTTTTTGCCATAATTATTATTCCTCCCGTTTATCTATCTTTACAATTACTTCTCGACTACCGCGAGAACGTCTCTTTCACCGATAATGAGGTAGGTCTCGTCGTCGACCTTGACTTCGGTTCCTGAATATTTGCTGTAGATGACCTTGTCGTCAACTTTGACTTCCATCGGCTGACGTGAGCCGTTGTCAAGAACTTTGCCGGCTCCGACCGCCACGACGATCCCTTCGACGGGTTTCTCTTTCACTGTGTCCGGAAGCACGAGGCCTCCCTTTGTCTTCTCTTCGTTCGGCGCTGCCTTTACTACGATTCTGTCTCCAAGTGGCTTAAGTTTCATTAAGAGATCCCTCCTGTGATTTTTAAAGCGGTTCTTTTTCGTGTTAGCACTCACTTTCGTTGAGTGCTAATTTTCTTTACGCCTGAAATTTTAATGACTGACGTCGCTTTTCTCAAATATGATTATATCCAAATATTTTTTATTTCACTCTGTAATATTGCTTTATCTTCGATTTACTCAATTATTCATAAAAATTTTTGACTTAATTAAATCTTACGGGTAACTACTTATTTCACAGGCACTTTAACAGATAAGGCGCGGCAGTAACGCCGCGCCTTGTCTTCTTTTAGATCTCTCTTCTTTATCCCGTATTTAAAACATTACCCTTCTCACTGCCGGTTCTGCGGAGGCGATGAGGCGTCCCCTGTTGTATGAATAGAGTATCTCGCCCTTTTTGTTGAGCGCGTTGTAGAAGTTGTCGCCGTCAAGAACGATGAAGCTCGCTGGGTTTCCCTCGCGGATGCCGTAGCTCTCGCCGAGATGGAGCGTCTTCGCCGCGTTGTGGGTGCAGAGACGGTATGACTCCATTATCTCCTGATAGCCCATCATCTGGCAGACGTGCAGCCCCATGTGGATGATGTCGCGCATGTTGCCGCTGCCGAGCGGATACCAGGGGTCGAAGATGTCGTCATGGCCGAAGGAGACGTTGTTGCCGTTGGCGAGCAACTCCTTGACGCGCGTCACGCCGCGGCGTTTGGGATAGGTGTCGAAGCGCCCCTGCAAATGTGTATTGACGAGCGGATTGCAGACGAAGTTTATATCGCTCATGCGCAGGAGGCGGAAGAGTTTGCCGCAGTAGGCGTTGTTGTAGCTGTGCATCGCCGTCGTGTGGCTGGCCGTAACCATATCTTTCATACCGCTTTCAAGGGCGCGGCAGGCGAGCACTTCGAGCCCCTTCGACTGTTCGTCGTCTATCTCGTCGCAGTGAACGTCGACGAGACGGCCATATTTTTCCGCGAGCTTCACGCAGAAGTCGACCGACTCGACGGCGTATTCGCGGGTAAATTCAAAGTGCGGGATCGCGCCGACGCAGTCAGCCCCCATCTTCACCGCGTTTTCCATCAGCGCCTCGCCGTTGGGATAGCTTTTTATCCCCTCCTGCGGGAAGGCTACTATCTGGATGTCGACGTAGTCTTTCAGCTCTTCTTTGAGTTCGAGCATCCCTTCCATCGCCACCAGCGAGGGGTCGGTCACGTCGACGTGGGTGCGGACGAACTGCACGCCGTTCGCGGCCTGCATCTGCACGGCGCGGCGCGCGCGCTCCTTGACGTCGTTCTTTGAAAGTTTTTCTTTGCGTTTGCTCCAGCATTCGATGCCCTCAAAGAGCGTCCCCGATATGTTCCAGACGGGATCACCGGCGGTGAGGCAGGTATCGAGGTGGACGTGGCTCTCGATGAAAGGCGGCAAAGCCATCTTTCCCGTGCAGTCGACGACCTCTTCCCCGCCGCGCGGGGCGAGGCCGGCCTTTATCTCTTCAAATTTGCCGTCCGTAACGCGGATGTCTTTAGCCTCTGTGGAATTCTCAATAAATATGTTTTTTATCAGCATCAGAAATCATTCCCTCCGTGATATTTTTAGCTCTTTTTCGCGGTCAGGCGGTCGAGGACGAGGAATACCAGCGCCGCCGCGGCCAGCGAGTTGACGGGTTTTATGCCGCAGGTTACGAAGATGCCGACCAGTGATCCCGCCGCCACCGCGAGGACGCCCGCCAGATTGACCGCGGGACCGCTCGCGGCGGGTCTGTAGTATTCATCTTTATGCAGGAAGTAGTGTAGGATGAGCACCGCGCCGATGGGCGGGATCATGCCGGAGAGCAGGTTCAGCATACCGACAAAGTTATAGTAGAGCCAGACGGCGGTCAGGGTTCCCGCCGCGCCGCTGAGCAGAACGAGGGGCTTGTTTGGTATCTTGGTGATGTTCGAGACGCCGAGCCCCGCCGTATAGAGCGCGTTGTTGTTGGTGGTCCAGATGTTCAGCCCGAGGGTGAGGATCGCGGGAATGGCCAGTCCCTGGAGGATCAGGATGTCAAAGATATCGGCGACGCCCGTCACCGCACCGCCGACCGCGCCGAAGATCATCATTATGGAGTTCCCGACAAAGAAGGCGACGACGGTGGCAAGTACCGCCACGCGCGGCGTCTTAGAGAAGCGGGTAAAGTTCGGCGTCGCGGTGCCGCCGGAGATAAAGGAGCCAACGACGATGGCGATGCCCGTCGCGAGGCTGATCGGTTTCTGCGGTATCTGGGCAAATACGTTCATGAAGCCGCCGACCTTATCCACCCCCCAGCCGACTGAATAGACACCGAGAACGGCGATCAGCGGCACGGCGATCGAGCCAAGCA
This sequence comes from Cloacibacillus sp., assembly GCF_020860125.1. Lineage (NCBI taxonomy): Bacteria > Thermotogati > Synergistota > Synergistia > Synergistales > Synergistaceae > Cloacibacillus > Cloacibacillus sp. The sequence goes on from NZ_JAJBUX010000087.1 coordinate 16,543, forward strand.
CCGCGAGCGCCCTGATCCCCAGGTAGGCGGTGACTGTCATGACCGTTCCCGTGATGATTATGAGCGCCCAGACGGGAATACGGCCGCCGGTCAGCCCGGATACGGGGATCGCGAACATCGCGACGCCGACGCCGAACCAGCCGATCTGCGTGAAGCTGATGAGCGCGGAGGGCAGGTAAGAGCCCTTTTCGCCAAAGGAGCGGTGGGCCATCAGGTCGAGCGTGAGCCCCGTCTTCTGGCCGATGTATCCCAGCAGGCCGCAGTAGACGCCGAGGAAGGCGTTGTCCAGGATCATCGCGAGGATGAAGCCGTTGAGCGTGAGTCCGATACCGAGGTTGCCGCCCGCGGTCATGCTCGGCGAGAAGAAGGTGAAGCCCACAAGTACGACCATCGCCGCCCAGAGTCCCTGCACTTTTTTCGCGACAGGCACCGCGGACAGGGAACACTCGCTGTCCGCAATTAATTTTTTCGCTGTCGTCTGTTCACTCATAAAAAAACTCTCCGTTTCAAATATAAACTATGCAACCGGTTACACAAACCGCGGACTATTATATTACGCAAAGACGTTTTTTTGTAGCCTCAAATCGGCGCGGATAAAAACCTTACGCGTCATAAATTGCCCCCTGAGCATCCAGCGCCGTATGGATATACGGCTTTCGGTTCTCAGGGGGCGGGTTATTTAGCCTGCGGCGCTTATTCGCACCGATTTATCTGTTTGAAAGATTTTGTTTTATCTGCCATGACGGATTTACGCAGGCGTTCCGTCATCAATGCTTCACAGGCGCGGCATTATCGTCTCCTCAAAGAATTTATACGCGGTCTCCGGTGAAACATTGTAGACGGTCCCGTCCACGTCTACGGAGACGTCGTTCTGACACTGACCCATGCAGAAGGAGCCGCTGATCTCTATTTTATCGTGCAGTCCCCGCTCTTCGATCTCATGCTGGAAAAGCTGGAGCACATTGTAGGCTCCCTTGAGGTAGCAGGAGGTCCCAATACATATTCTCACTATGGCCATGACTATGCCTCCTTCGCGTGGTAGTGTACGTGGAGCAGGTCGTGGACGCGCCCCTTCAGCAGCCCGCTGTAGAGCGAAAGCATGAGCGGGTTCTCCTCCGAACGTTTGATGCTCGACATCTTGTCCGCCGAGTAGAGTCCCTTGCCGCGGCTCACTTTGCCTTCGCGGAGGATGAAGGGCTGTCCCGCGCCGCAGACGCAGCCGCCGGGGCAGGCCATGACCTCCACAAAGTCGTAGTGCTCGCCCTCCTTGATGCGTTTTATCAGCTCATGGGCGTTTCCAAGGCCGCTGACCACCGCAATCTTAAGCTCCCTGTCCCCGTACTTCACCGTCGCCGATTTGATTCCGTCGCCGCCGCGCACGCCCTTGAAGGTGATCGTACGGAGCGCCGCCGCCGATTTGTCGGAGATTACCCGGCGCAGTACCGCCTCGGTGACGCCGCCTGTGACTCCGAAGATGACGCCAGCGCCGCTCATCGTGCCGAAGGGCATGTCGACCGCCTCCGGCTCAAGCTCTGAGAATACGATGCCGGACTCTTTTATCATCTGAATGAGCTCCTGCGTGGTGATTACGTAGTCCACGTCGGGGCCCAGCTCGCCGCGGAATTCCTCGCGCGCCGCCTCCGCCTTTTTCGCCGTGCAGGGCATGACCGCCACATGTACATGCTTTCTCGGCGAATGTTTGTGGTGTTCCTTGATTACCGCGGCGAACATCTGCATCGGCGAGCGGCAGGTGGAGAGGTTTTTAACCACCTCCGGCTCATTCTTTTCCGCGTAGCTGACCCAGGCGGGACAGCAGGAGGTGAAGAGCGGCATCTTATGTTCGCCCTTGCCGAGGCGCGCGAGGAACTCCGCCGATTCCTCAAGCACCGTGAGATCCGCACCCGTCGAGGTGTCGAATACCTCGTTAAAGCCCATCCGGCGCAGCGCCGCGACGATTAGCCCCATCGCGTTTTCGCCGTCACCTATGCCAAGATCTTTGCCGAGCGCGACGCGCACCGCGGGGGCTATCTGCACGGAGACGCGCGTCTCTTTTTCGTCGAGAGCCTTCCAGACCCGCGCGCTGTCGTTCTTTATCACGATCGCGCCCGTCGGGCAGACGGCGGCGCACTGGCCGCAGCCGACGCAGACGCTTTCGCTGATGGGGATGTCAAAGACGGTGCTGATCGTCATTTTTGAGCCGCGCCCCGCGAAGTCGATCGCGCCGACCTGCTGTATCTCGTTGCACATTCTCACGCAGTCTCCGCAGAGGATACATTTGTTGTGGTCGCGCGTGATGCAGAGCGACGACTCGTCGCGGCGGGGCGTCTCCGCCCCGTTCGGGAAGCGCACGCCCTCGATGTTGAAGCGCATTGCGAGGTCCTGTAGTTTGCATTTGCCGTTATTGTTGCAGGTGGTGCAGTCGCGGCAGTGGTCGGCGAGCAGCAGCTCGAGGATCATCTTGCGGTATTTGCGGAGACGCCCGGTGTTGGTCCAGATCTCCATGCCCTCTTTGGGCGGGGTAGAGCAGGCCGCGTCAAGACCGCCCCATTTATTTTCCACCATGCACATGCGGCAGGCGCCGTAGATGGAGAGCTCCGAGTAGTAGCAGAAGGTTGGAAGCTTGATGCCCGCTTTGCGGATAACCTCCAGGATATTCTTTTCATCCTCTATTTCGACGGGGAGCCCGTCTATCGTCATATATTTTTTCGTATCCATCTAGTTAGGCCTCCTTGACTGCGTGGAAGGGGCACGCGGTGACGCACGCGCCGCACTTGATACACTTATCTTTGTCGATCGTAAATGGTTCTTTTATCTTGCCGCTGATGGCCTCGGTGGGACAGCCGCGCGCGCACTTTGAGCAGCCTTTGCAGAGCGCGGGGTCTATCTCGAAGCTCTTAAGTTTCGGACAGGCGCCGACGGGGCAGTATTTTTTATTGATATGCGCCACGTATTCTTCGCGGAAATTTTTGATGGTGCTCACCACGGGAAGCGCGGCGGTCTTTCCAAGTCCGCAGAGCGCGGTGTGCGAGATCATGTCGGCAAGCTCGAGCAGCAGTTCGATGTCGCCCTCGCGTCCCTCGCCGGCGACGATACGCTCAAGAATGGCAAGCATCTGTTTCGTGCCGCCGCGGCAGGGAACGCACTTGCCGCAGGACTCGTTCTGCGTGAAGTTCATAAAGAAACGCGCCACCTCGACCATGCAGGTTTTGCTGTCCATAACGACGAGGCCGCCGGAGCCGATCATCGCCCCCGCCGCCGTCAGCGAATCAAAGTCGAGGGGCAGGTCAAGGTCCTTTGCCGTGAGGCAGCCGCCTGAGGGTCCGCTGATCTGGACCGCCTTGAAATCCGCGCCGCCGCGCATGCCGCCGCCGACCTCAAAGACGATCTCGCGCAGCGTCGTGCCCATCGGCACCTCTATCAGTCCGGTGTTTTCAATATTCCCCGTCAGCGCGAAGGCCTTCGTTCCCGGGCTCTTTTCAGGGCCGAGCGCCTTGTACCACGCCACGCCCTTATTGATGATAAGCGGCACATTGGCAAAGGTCTCAACGTTGTTGAGCACCGTCGGGCTGTCAAAGAGACCGTGTTCCACGGTACGCGGCGGCTTGACGCGCGGCATGCCGCGCTTGCCCTCGATGGAGGCGGTCAGCGCGCTGCCCTCGCCGCAGACGAACGCGCCCGCGCCGCGGTTTATGTGCATATGAAAGGAGAAGCCGCTGCCGAGGATGTCGTCGCCGAGAAGCCCCAGCTCCTCCGCCTGCGCGATCGCGGTGCGCAGGCGCGAGACCGCCATCGGATATTCGGCGCGCACGTAGATGTAGCCGTTCTGCGCTCCGCAGGCGAGTCCGGCGATCATCATGCCCTCAAGCATACGGTGCGGGTCGCCCTCCATGATGCTTCTGTCCATAAAGGCTCCGGGGTCGCCCTCGTCGCCGTTGCAGACGATGTACTTATGTTCGGCGTTCTGGCGTTTCACCTGGCTCCATTTACGGCCTGTGGGAAAGCCCCCGCCGCCGCGCCCGCGCAGATTAGCCTCCTCGATCATACCGACGATCCCATCGCCGTCCATGTCGAAGAGGGCGCGCTCAAAGGCCGAGTAGCCGCCGATCGCGAGGTATTCCTTGATGGAGGTGGCGTCGATGTGGCCGCAGTGCTCAAGGACGTGGCGCGTCTGTTTTTTATAGAAGGGGATCTCGTCCTGTTTCTTGAAGACCTCGCCGCCCTTCTGATAGGCGAGGCGTTCGATGTGGGAGCCGCCGATTATCGTCTTTTCCACGATCTCCGCGCAGTCCTCCGGCTTCACCTTGACGTAGAGCCAGCCCTGCGGCTCGATCCGCACCAGCGGCCCCATCTCGCAGAAACCGTGGCAGCCGGACTTTTTCAGCCCGACGGAGTGTTCGTGCGGCTCCTCTTTGAGCTCGACGGCGACGTTGATGCCGCGCTCCGTCATGATCTTTTTCAGCTCGTCATATATCTCCAGAGAGCCGCTCGATATACAGCCGGTACCGGCGCAGATGAGAATCTTTTTATCCTCCTCGCCGAGGCTGGCGGCGTAGATTTCGCGCAGCTCCCGAAGTTCTTCACGTCCCTTTATCATCTTAGAGCTCCTCCTTGAGCGCGGCGACGAGCCCGGAGGCCTTATCGGGCGTCATCGCGGGATAGACTTTGTCGTTGACGGTGAGTACCGGCGCAAGGCCGCAGGCGCCGAGGCAGGATACCGTCTCCACCGTGAAGCCGAGGTCGTCTGTCGTCACTTTTTTATCGGAGAGACCCAGCTCGGAGCGCAGACGGTCGAGGATAGGGATCGATTTACGCACGTGACAGGCGGTGCCGTCGCAGACTTTGATCACAAATTTTCCCTTCGGGTTGAGGGAAAAATTCTCATAAAAGGTGGCCACGCTGTATATGCGCGCCTGAGGAACCCTCAGCTTCTTTGAGAGGTAGGGGAAAATCTCACGGGGCAGATAGCGGTAATGCTCCTGAATATCCTGCAATATCGCGATGACGGCCGTACCCGAGGATTCATGTGCCTCAAGTATCTTATCGATGAGCGTGTAATCAAAATTTTCTGTCACGATAACATCCCTCTTTTTTGTTTATTTGTATAGCCCTTTTCAGGGCAAACACCATCATTGCCCCGCGCCACCGCGGAGCTGACGGACGATCGCTTTTAGTTTTGCTGCCGGTTACCGATTAAAGACTGAGACTCTCCTGGCGCTGGCGCAGCCTGCTGGAGAGCACCGCGAACGAGGCGGCGAGATTTTCATTCGAGATTATCACATCGTCGGGGACATTGAGGTGCGCCGGCGCGAAGTTCCAGATCGCCTTGATGCCGCCGCGGACCATCACGTCACAGATCTCCTGCGCGTACTGCGCGGGGGCTGTGATGATGCCGATATGAACCGTGAAACGTCCGCAGAGCTCCGTCAGCCGCGAGACGTCGAATATCTCCTTGCCGTGCACGGTGGTCCCGATCACCGCGGGGTCGTTATCAAATCCGGCGATAATGGAAAGACCGTAGCGGTCAAAATTTTTATATGAAAGAAGGGCACGGCCAAGATTGCCTACGCCGGCGACGACCGCCTCATGGGCGTTTTTACAGCCCAGGAACTCTTCCATATCCTCGATAAGTCCCTCCAGGGCAAAGCCGATACGCGGGTTTCCGTCGACCTTGGAGACGGCGGCAAGATCTTTCCTCACCTGCACGGGGTGCAGCCCCAGCTCTCCCGCGAGAAAGGCCGCCGATACATGGCTGCTGCCGTCGGCACGCAGTTTTTTCAAGTGTTCAAGATAGAGCGGCATTCGCTGCAGAGATTGTCTTGATATGCTTAAAGGTTTTGTATTAGGCACCTGCTCACCCTCCATAACTCTCACATCATTCGTTATCGATAATTATATATCGATAATAAAAATATGCAACCCCTATTCTGAGAAAACGCCGGATAAATCTTTCAGTCTGTTTATCGATATGGAATACATCCTCATTAAATACATTGATTTTATACCTTATATGGTGTATATTTTGTCATGAAAGCATATTTTATACCCATTCGGGGTGATTTTTTGAATAAGAATAATCTGGCCATAACTGTGAAAAAAAACCGGAAAAAATTACACCTCACCCAAGTAGAGGCGGCGGAACGGGCCGGAGTCGGGCTGCGCTTTATCCGCGAGCTGGAGTGCGGCAAGAAGACGCTGCGCATGGATAAGGTAAACGACCTGCTCTTTCTCTTTGGACTGGAGCTGGGCCCCGTACCTATGGAGCGAGACGATGAGTGAGCCTCTGCGCCGCTGTGTCGTTAATTTTTTCGGGCGTCCCGCGGGCGAGATCACGGAGAGCGACAGCGGCTACTGCTTCTCCTATTACCATAGTTATCTCGCGTCGGAAGATGCCGCTCCGATAAGCGTCACGCTGCCGCTGCGTGAAGAACCGTTTGAGACAAAGACCCTCCATCCATTTTTTGACGGACTGATACCGGAGGGATGGAGCCTGGATATAGTCGTGAAAAACTGGAAGCTGGACCCGCGCGACCGGATGGGGCTGCTTATGGCCTGCTGCAAAAACTGTATCGGCGCGGCGTCGATAGAGGTAAAACCGTGAGGCGCTGTTTATGCTGTTACGGAGAGCTGGAGAGCGGCCTGTATCATAAGGCCTGCTCTATGAAGCTTTTCGGGAGCCAGGAGCCTCCGACGATCGATTACACCCTCGACGAGCTTTACAGCAAAGCGCGTGACAAGATCATCGAAAGCGCCGCCGTGCCTGGAGTTCAGCCAAAGATGTCCATGGAACGGCTGTCGAAGGCCGGAGACAATAAACTTACCTTTGTCGGACTTTGGGGCGATTATATTTTAAAACCGCAGTCAAAAACTTATCCTTTCCTGCCGGAAAACGAGGCGCTCACGATGAAACTGGCGGAGGCCGCCGGCATTCCTACCGCGCCCTCCGGACTGCTGCCGCTAGCCTCAGGCGAGCTGGCCTACCTGACGCTGCGGATGGACAGAGCCGGCATAAAAAGGTATGAGGCAAAAAAGAAATTGAGGCACATGGAGGATTTCTGCCAGATAACAGAACACATGACGGAATATAAATATAAAGGATCGATGGAGCTGATAGCGAAAAACCTGCGCCGTTATTCCACAGCCCCAGGCTACGACCTTTCCGTTCTGTTTGACATGGCGGTCTTTATCTTCCTCACGGGCAACGGCGATATGCACCTGAAAAATTTCTCGCTTCTTTACGACGGAGGCGAAAGGAGGCTCGCACCCGCATATGATCTTCTTTCGACTAGGCTCGTCATTGCCGAAAAGGACGACCCGGAAGAGTTTGCCATGCCGATGAACGGTAAAAAGAGCAACTTCAAAGAGGTCGATTTTATCAAGTTTTCCGAGTCGGAGGGGCTCAACAAAAATCATTATAACAGAACGATGGTCCGATTCGCAAAACGGCTGCCCGCAATGTTCAGTCTCATAAAGCAAAGCTTCCTGCCGGAGTCGGCACGCCGCCAATATTTGGAGCTGCTTGAATCTCGAGCGGCAAGATTAAATATTTTACCTGATAGGGTATAAAACAACCAAATAAACTATTTTTATAACCTATAGGGTATGATTATCTTTACCAGATGCTCCACGACGGATTCGGAGACAGGCGCAGATCTGAGCGGTTTCCGCGCATGTAGGAGTTGTACCCGGCGGCGGCGATCATCACCGCGTTGTCGGTGCACATCCCACGCGGCGGCAGAAAGAGCTCCACTCCCCTGTCGCGCGAGTATTCCGTGAGCGCGGCGCGCAGTCCGGAGTTTGCGGCTACGCCGCCCGACACGGTGAGGCGTTTCACGCCCGTACGCTTCACGGCGAGCTTTATCTTACCCATCAGGCTGTCTACGACGGCCTTTTGGAAGGAGGCGCAGAGGTCCGCGAGCGGAAATTCCTCGCCAAGCGCCGTCTCTTTCCCGATGAGCGTCATCGCGGCGGTCTTGAGGCCGCTGAAGCTGAATTCTATCTCCTTCGTCGAGGCCAGCGGCAGCGGCAGCTGGAAGGCGTCCGGATCTCCGCCGGCGGCAAGCCTGTCTATTATCGGGCCGCCGGGATAACCGAGCCCCAGCACTTTCGACACCTTATCGTAGGCCTCGCCCGCCGCGTCGTCGCGCGTCGAGCCAAGCAGCTCATAGCCGCCGAAGGCGCGCACGAGCACCACTTCGGTATGTCCGCCGGAGACTATCAGCGAGATAAACGGCGGCTTAAGCTCCTCCGAGACGGCGGCATTGGCAAAGATATGGCCCTCCAGGTGGTTGACGCCGATTAGCGGCACCCCCCATCCCTGCGACAGGGCCTTCGCCGTCATCACGCCGACAAGCAGCGAGCCCATAAGCCCGGGGCCGGATGTTACGGCGATCAGGCTCAGCTCCTTCGCCGGCTCCCCGATTCCCGCCTTGGCGAGCACGCTCTCAAGCAGCGGCAGGATCGCCTCCTGGTGCATACGCGAGGCAAGCTCCGGCACCACACCGCCGTAGACGCTGTGTGAGTCTATCTGGCTCGATATGACCTCAGCTAGCAGCCCATGGCCTCCCTCAAGCACCGCGAGCGCGGTGTCGTCGCAGCTGGATTCGATACCAAGAGTAAGAAATTTTTTTTCGCTCTCAGCCATCAGTGCGAGCAGCCTCTGCAGCCGGCGCAGTTTCCGCCGCAGTTACAGCCTTTAGCGCGCCGCATCTCGCCCTTTTGGTGGATGAGCACGCGGCAGCGGCACTGCGGGCACTTTTCGGCAAAGGTCTCCGTCTCGAAGACGAGCCCACATTCGGCGCATTTATAGATGTGCAGAGCCTCTACTTGGGAACTTTCCATGTCTCAGAATCATCTCCGTAACCGATCTTTATCTCCTTGCCGGCCTTGACCTCCGCTTTGGGGACCGCAAAGGCGAAATAACCGTCGCTCTTCGACGCCATGGGGCCAAAGGGATTCGTCATACTCGAGGAGAGGATATCTCCCTTTTGCAGATGATAGCCGCCGACGAAGACCTGAGTGTAATCGAAATCCCATGGCTTGTAGACGTCGATGTGGGCGATGAAGAGTCTCTTTTTACTGGTGGCGTCCGTACCGTAATACTGAGCCATATCATATACCCAAGGCTGCAGACGGCTGTCGGCGGCGATTGACTTGGAGAGTTTGTCGTCGACATAGATTATCTGCATCGCGCCGCGCGCGCCGAGCACCATATCGCCGAAACGCTCGCCTTCCACCCATATATCGGTCTGCCGCTCGTCTAAGAGCTCAGACACATCCTGCGTTTTATTGGAGGGACCGGCAAAGGCTATCTGGACCGAACATATCACAAACGCAACAATAGCGATGACCGCTGCAAATGATTTTTTCATTTTGTTCTCCTTCAAAAAAGTTTTCAGCCGCAGAAGGGCTTTTGTCTTTAGCCCCCCTACAGCTGAATATCATAGCATAATATGGGCCGCGTTATATACTTTTTGCCCGCGGGAACCATGGCAAACGCATGAAAGTTGACAACAGCGCCCGTGCCGCCGGACAGCGTCATTTTTATCGCTATGTTCATCAAAAGACTCAATGAGTTTGCCCTGCTATGGGAACAGGGCGGACCATTCGGTTTTTTAATATCACCGTCCGCGATACGCCCAAGCGGAAGCCGCCGCGTTCCTCCGGCCTATAGGAAACGGTACGAACCGAGCCAGGAGCGCAGAAAGCGCCTGTACACCGACGCGCGGCGAAAATGCATCTCTTTTCCGATGAAGTAGCATATGGGGATAAGGAATATATAAAATTCCCAGCGGAGAGCCTCCACGCCGACACCGAGCAGCTTCAGAGGCACGGAGCATGAGAGGCACCAAGGCACCATCGGCGCGATGATCACCAGCGAGTTCTCCAGGTCGAGGGCAAGCTCTTCCTTCGGCTGGCCGCGCTTAGCGTACTGTTTTTTCAGGAGGGTGGCCGCCATGATGCAGGAGGTTATCTGGCTGCAAAATATTCCCGAGGCAAAGAGGCTCGACAGTATCACGGTACATGATTTGCCGATACGCCGCATCATCGCCTCCACGATCTCGTTCAGCTGACGCAGGAGGCCGGAGACGGAGAGTATCTTCGCATAGGTGCTGGATATCGAGAGTATCATGATGATGCCGGCCATCGACACCAGGCCGCCGCCGTTCCAGATATCCCCCATGACCGCATCCTGCGGATAGTAGCCGAAGATTGCCGTATGAAGCAGCTCCGCGGCGCTCTCTCCCTGAATGGCGCAGGCGATGATGCAGGCCGCAGCCGAGCTTACGATCAGCGCGTATTTTACCCTGATCCTCATAAGCGGGAAGCAAAACATCACGGCGACCGGCAGCAGCGCCCACCAACTGATCACAAAGTCCTTCTTTATCTCCGCGAGATATCCTGCGTTTGAGATATAGAGCGGGTTATTGAAAGAGAGGAAACAATAGGCGGCGATGCAGACCGCCGTCGGGATCAGCGCGGTGCGGAGCATCCGGCTCACGTTGCCGTAAAGGTCCGTTTTGGTAAGCGCGGCGATGAGGTTCGCGCTCGAGGCGGTAGGCGAACAGCGGTCGCCAAAGTAGACGCCGGAAAGTATCGCGCCGGCGGCAAGCAGCTCGTTCACGCCGCCCGAGCGCGCGATGGCCATCAGGATGACGCCCGCGGTGCCGGCGACGCCGATGCTCGTGCCGAGGGCATAGGAGATAAAGCAGGTGAGAAGGAAGGCGATGAGGATAAAGAGCTTCGGCGTTATCAGACCTACCCCGTGGTAGACAAAGAAGGCGATCACGCCGCCGGCGCGCCATTCGGCGGTCAGCAGCCCGATGAGAAGCAGTATCTCGATGACGAGCAGAGCCTCCTTCACGCCCAGCACGGAGGCCCGCAGTACTGTGGAGAGACGGCTGCCGCGGCGCATCGCGGCGGCGGCGAGCAGGATATAGCCCAAAATCATCGCATAGACCATCTGGTAACTGTAGACCAGGCATACGGCGATAGAGGTAACAAAGAGGAGAAACGACAACAGAAAATACATAGAGCTCACTCAGCTTTCAAATATTTTTGAGATTTGCATCATTGTCGGCGTTCACAGGTTGTTTCACATGAGGCACGGCAGGCAAACGGGGCGAATGTTACCACCCTTTCGCCGCCCTGTACAGCCGTGTTGTTTTTCTTATGTCATCTGAACGAATAAGTATTCTGAATATAGAGACTTGTAAGCAGCGGGCGGAGAAGTTCCGCCGCCCATCTGTTTTCATTAAGCTGCGGCTCTATTGCCGTTTGGCCTTTCCGCCGGCCGCGTCCTTTATCCAGCGCCACTCGGGACAGCGCAGCGCCATCGTGGCGGCGGCGTAGATCAGGGCGCTGCCCGCCATCGCGGCCGCAAGCCAAAGCACCCGCAGGAGGAGCTTCGCCTCCACGGGATAGGGCAAAAGATACTTGAAGGCCAGCAGCGCGCCCACCATCAGCGAAAGAGGCATCAACACCCTCCAGAGCCACTTTATCTCAAATATACCAAGCCGTTCGCCGATATTGCGCGAAAGCATCCAGGCGGCGAACAGGCTCGCGGAGGTAAAGGCCGCCGCCGAGGCCGCGGCGAGTCCCGCGTAGGCGAAGAGGCGCATCAGCACGACGCTCGCGCAGAGGTTCACGGCAACGGTGACGCCGGTGATCATCACGGCGGCGCGCGGCATGCGGCGCGCGTATATAGCGCGCATTATCACCGTGCTGCTAGCCATGCCCGGCAGCCCGAAGGCGTATAGAGAAAGCGCCGTCGCGGTGGCGTGCCACGCCCATTCGGAGAAAGCTCCCCGGTAAAAGAGTATGTGGACGACCTCGCTTGAGACGACGCAGAGTCCAGCCGCCATCGGCAGCACGACAAAGAGGTTGAAACGCATCGCGTCGCGGATAAAGTCGCGGAATTCCCCCATCTTGTTCGGGTCCTGCCGAGAAAGCATCGGCAGTACCGCCTGAGATATAGCGATGACAAAGAGGCCGAGCGGCAGCTGAAGCACGCGGTCGGCATAGGTGAGCACCGATATCGAACCGGCGGACAGATAGGAGCCGAGCATCCGGCTGATCACGGGATTGAGCTGATTCAAAGAGAGTCCCGCCGCGTAGGGCAGGAAGAGCACCATCATGCTGCGCAGCTGCGGGTCGCGGCGGTTGGGCATCGCGGGACAGAGCCCCATCTTCAGCCTGCCGCACCAGTAGACCTGCAGAAACATATGAAAGGCCCCGCCTAGCAGCACCGCGACCGCGAGGTTCCAGATCGAGAGCCTGCTCCGCATCGCCAGCAGGAAGAGGATATAGACAAGGTTGCTGAGGGCGGGCGCGATAGCGGGGACAAAGAAGCTGCCCATGCTGTTCAGCACCCCCATCGCCAGCGCGCCGACTGATACCAGCATGAGGAAGGGGAACATTATACGCGTGAGCGAGATCGCGAGCAGACGCTCATGTGAGACAAAGCCGGGAGCCATAATGTCTACGAAGAGCGGCGCGAAGATGAGGCCGACGGCAACGACAAGGCTGCAGCCAAATATCAGCACCGTCAAAGCCTCGTTCGCGAGCTTTCGCGCCCTGTCCTGACCGTCGGCGGAGAGGGTGCGGGAAAAGACCGGCACAAAGGAGGCGGAGAGCGCGCCCTCCGCAAGCAGCTGCCGCGCAAGGTTCGCGAGCGTATAAGCCACGAAGAAGGCGTCCAGCTGTCGCGTCGCGCCGAAGAGCGCTGCCGTGAGCATTTCGCGCACGAGTCCCAGCACGCGGCTCACGAGAGTTCCGGCCATCATGCGCATCGCATGAAAGACCATGCCGGTTAACGCATCCGGACGCTCGCCCCCTGTGGATTTTTTCTGAGCTTCTGTTTCGTTACAGGGAACGCCCTCCGCTTCGACGGACATCTCCTCCGTCTCCGGCGTGGAGGCGTTCTCTCTCGGGGCTTCCAACATCACCAGCTGAAGTCTTCGCCAAGGTAGAACTTGCGGGCGTCTTTGTTCTCGGTTATGTAATCGGGCTTACCCTCAAGGAATACCTTTCCCTCATAGATGAGATAGGCCCTGTCCGTTATCGAAAGTGTCTCACGAACGTTATGGTCGGTGAGGAGTATGCCGTAGCCGCGGTCTTTAAGGTCGCGTATTATCGACTGGAGGTCGGCGACCGCGATCGGGTCGATGCCGCTGAAGGGCTCGTCCAGCAGTATGAAGAGCGGCTCCAGCGCGAGACAGCGCGCAATCTCAACGCGGCGGCGTTCGCCTCCGGAGAGGGCGACGGCCTTGGTATCGGCAAGATGGCTCAGCCCATATTCCCCAAGCAGATAGCTTATCTTGTCACCGCGCACGTCGCGCGGCACCCCCGATTCCTCAAGAACTAGGTCAAGGTTCTGGCGCACGGTAAGGCTTCTGAATACCGAGGCCTCCTGCGGCAGATAGCCGATACCGGCGCGCGCGCGCTGGTACATCGGCTGGTTGGAGAGCTGCGTATCGCCAAGCCAGACGCTGCCGGAATCGGGCAGGATACGGCCTACGATCATGTAGAAGGTCGTACTTTTACCCGCGCCGTTCGGGCCGAGCAGTCCGATGATCTCGCCCTTCTTTATCTCGATGCTGACCTCATCGACGACGCGGCGTCCGCTAAAAGCCTTGACCAGTCTATCGGCGCGGAGTATCGGCGCGTTTTTTTCTATCGTCTGGCGGGCCATTATTCTTCCACCCAACTTTTTTCCTGATCGGATAGCGGGGGCGTTTTCTTCTCCACAGCGGGCTTCTTGTCGGCGGAGGCCGGTTTTTCCAGAATTTCCGCCGGCGGCTCCTTTTTAGCGGGAGCGCCGCCCTTCGCCGTGCCAGAGTTTTCAGCGCCGTCATCTTTTTTCTTGGCCTTCTCCTCAACGACGAATACTATCTTTGAATTTCCCCTCGCCTCTATGTTGCGCGTGTCTTCGTGCACTACCATAGTATCGGCGGTCACGGTCTTGCCGTCGCTGCGCACGGCCTTCGTATTGCCGGAGATGACGACCGTCCCCCTTGCCTTTGAATAGACGGCCTTGTCGCCGGTGACCCGTGTCTTGAGTCCCTCGCGGTCCACATAGTCGAAGACCACGTTTTTATCAGCCACCATCTCCTGAAGGACCTCTTCTCCGCTCTTCGCGTCCTTGGCAAGGCGGCCCTCCATAGTTTTAGCGGAGACGGCGAATTTCTGCACAAGGTCCTCATAACGGCGCACGTCCCGCGCCCAGAATTTATCCCCCGTCCTCGTCGCCTCGGCGGCCTTGAGGATCTTGTTCTGCAGAATGCCGTCGACATTGCCTCTGGCTTTGTAGTTTTCGGTGCCTATCTCCCAGAGCACATAGTCGGCGTTGAGCCTGTCCTTGGGGGCGCGCGTCAGCAACACATCACCGAAGGCCTCCACTGTGCCGTCGGTCTTTTTCGTCTTGTCTCCGGTCCAGGTGGCGCTCTCGGATTTCAGCGTCGCCTGCTGTTCGGGAAAGCTGCCGCTCACGTTGCCGCGGATCGTCATGATCTCTTTATCGGTGTTGCCCTCGGCCTCGTCGCCCTTGAGCACCGAGCCTTCCCGCGTTATTACGACTCTGCCCTTAGCGCGGGCGTCGCCGGTATTCACGTTATACTGGATGTCGTCGGCCGAGAGAGTATTCTGGCGCTTAACGGTCTCCGCGGGTGCCTCTGGAGCCGCCGCCGCCGGAAGGGCGGCGCACATCAGGCAGAGAGCCGCCGCGGCGCAAAGTCTTCGCAGTTTTTTTTCTATTATCATAGAGGATTCCTCTTTTCCGCTAAAGTAACAGCACACGGCAACCAGTGCCGGATGTTTTCAAGCGCATTTATTTTACATTATTTATCATGATATGTATTGATTATTTTCAGTAAATAGAATTACGGTTATGCTATATCTTAGCCCTTCGCGCGCCGGCCTTCACACGATTGGCGATGATTGTGAATATTTCATGCAGAAAGACGAAAAATTCCGTATCTTTCGGCGGTAAGGGCAGCGTGAGTCGGTAAGGGTAAGCGGTGGCGGCGGAGCGTATCGCCTCCGGCGTCCAGGGGTCGAGCAGCAGCAGCCAGCCGCGCCGCGAGGCCTCGTCGAGCGCCGCGCGCAGGGCGACGCTGTCTCCCGCGAGCCATCCGGCCCAGACTGATTCGGGAGGACGCACGACTCCGGTTATCGACGAACGTACCCACGTCCCCTCCGCGCCGGTAAGGTCAAGCATATTTACGCCCGCGAGCAGATGCCTGCCGATACCCATTGTACTGTCGATACGCGACTGGAATTCCGCCAGCCTCCGCTGGTAATATGAATAATTTTTCTGATCGGCGGCGGCCATGATCTTCATGATCTCCTGCGCGATGAAAGGCAGCATCGCGGGGTCGAAAAAGGCCGCGCGCATCTTGTCTTCGCTCATCGGCCTCTTTTGGTAGAGCAGTCTGAGGTTCTTATTCTGAGTGCCGATCTTTAAGTGCGCGGCGTCATCCGGGTCAAAGGCGACCACCAGTTCACCGGCACGCGGACGCCCCGTGACTACGGTATTGCCCGCCTCGTTCCACGACGACAGCGCGCGTACCTGCGCCTGCCTGCCGCCGACAAAGGATGCGACCTCATAGAGCCACGGCGAAGTGACCGCGATCTTCATAACGCCCGCGGCTGCCGCCTCCGTACCGCGGCAGCCGAAGATCAATATCAAAACGAAAGCCATAAAGCGCAGCATAAAAATCAGGCCGCGCCGCGGCGCTTTTTTCTTCATTTATTTCGCGTCTGGACGGCTCCCCGGCTTTACAAGGGGAAGCCCCTCTTTGCAGAGCGGGCACTCCTCCGCCGTGTAGGTGGCGAAACAGACCTTGACGAGCGACTTAAGATCCCAGTCCGGCAGACAGTCGGGCGAACGGCGGTCGACGATGCTGCCTGAGGCGGCCCATTCCGCGCCCTCCGCGGCCAATATCTGCGCCGCTTCGCGCGATGATTTGCCGGTCGTGCAGACATCCTCCACCAGAGCGAAGCGGAGTTTGCCGGGATGCGGGAATCTTTTAAGACGCATCTCGCCGTCGACCCTCTCGGTGAATATAAATGGCACGCCGAGCGCGCGGGCGACCTCGTGGCCGATTATCAGGCCGCCGAGGGCGGGGGAAAGGATAAAGTCCGGTTTCGCGGGCGCGAGCAGCTTCGCGAGCTCCTCGCCGGCATAGGCGGCGAACTTGGGATAGCGCAGCATCAGCGCGCACTGCATGTAATTGTTGCTGTGCAGTCCGGAGGTGAGCTTGAAGTGGCCCTGCAGATGCGCGCCGCTCTCCTTCATCATTTCCAGTATTTTTTTTGAAACTTCATTTTTTTTGCAGGAACAGCTCATCAGCGCGAGACCTCCCCCAGAGTTTTCAGTATATCTTTCGCGGCCGCGATGGGATCGGCGGCCTCAAGTATCGGACGTCCGACGACGATGTATGAGGCGCCGGCCTCCGCCGCGTCCTTCGCGGTGGCGACGCGCGTCTGATCCTCGGTACTCACCTTTTTCGCGCGAATCCCCGGCACAACGCGCAGCAACTTTTCCGCGCGCCCCTTGAGAAGTTCGAGGTCGAGCGGCGAACAGACGATGCCGTCGAGTCCCGCGCGCTGAGCGGTCTCCGCGCGTCCGATCAGCGCCTGCTGCATGTCGCAGCCGGGATGGACGTCGCTCCAGAGTTCGCCGCCGAGGCTCGTAAGCACGGTGATACCGAGCAGCTTCATGCGGCTGCCAGTCTTATCGCGCATCGCGACGCTGCGGGCCATCATCTCGTAGCCGCCGGAGGTGTGAATGGTAAGCGCCCAGAGGCCGAGCTCGGAGAGCGGCTCCACCGCCGAGGCCACCGTGTTGGGAATGTCGTGCAGTTTGAGGTCGAGAAAGAGCTCGTAGCCGCGGTCGATTATCTCCTTCGCGAAGGCGACGCCGCCGAGCGCGTAAAGGCGCGGCCCTACCTTAACATATTTTGTAGCTTTGTCGAGCCTGTCGAGAAAATCCCTCGCACCGTCAAGCGACGGCAGGTCAAGCGCCACAATGAGTCCGCATTTATTGTTATCCATATATGTTCGTCCCTCCGTACGACGATAGCACAACCGCGTCACAGTTGTGCTATCGTCAGTCTTTCAATATTATAACTTCATTACCGTCACTTGTGGCATACGGCGAATTTTTATGCTGCGGGCGATATTTCCCTTAGAGCTCCTCTTCGTCCTGCCAGATTTTGCGCCCCTCGACGAAGGTCATCACCGGCCAGGCCGTCAGCGCGACGCCCTCCCAGGGGCAGCAGCGGGCCTTGCTCTTCCAGGTGCGGCAGTCGACGATGCGGGTCCTGTCCTCGTCGATGACCGTGAGGTCGGCGGTCGCGCCCTCTTCGATGCGGCCCAGGCCCTGCCATTTTTCGGGAAGCAGCGAAGCCGGCGAGGCGGTCATCTTCGTGAAGAGAAGTTCGAGCGGGACATCGGGATAGTTGCGGCTGCGATAGTCGAGAAGCACGGCGACGGCGCACTCGAGGGAGGCTATTCCGAAGAGGGCCTCCTGGAAGGGCTCGTCCTTCTCATCCATGTGCCACGGCGCGTGATCCGTGACGATCGCGTCTATCGTGCCGTCCTTTATACCCTCCCAGAGCGCCTTCTGATCCTCGGCGGAGCGGAGCGGCGGGTTCACCTTGAAGCGCGAGTTGTATCCGCTGTTGATGACCGCGTTCTCGTTGAGCGTGAGGTGATGGAAGGTGGTGTCGCAGGTGATGTCGAGCCCCGCGCGTTTCGCGTTGCGGATGAGTTCGACGGCGCCCGCGCTTGAGAGGTGCGTGAAGTGGATGCGTCCGCCGGTGTCGCGCACAAGGGCGATGCCGCGCGCCACGTCGATCTCTTCGGAGGCTCCGGGGATGCCCTTAAGACCGGACATCACGCTGACGCGGCCCTCGTGGACCTGTCCGCCCTTGAAGAGGCTGATCTCCTCGGGGTGCTCCATGACGCGGGGAAGCTTCTTTCCCGTGTAGAGCAGCGCGAGGCGCAGAAGCTGGCTGGTGGCTACCGGCGCGCCGTCGTCGGTGAAGAATACCGCGCCAGCCTCAGTCATCTTCTCCATCTCGCAGATCTCTTTGCCTTCGCGGTTCTTGCTCACGCAGCCAGCCGGCAGGATGCGCGCGGCCTTGGCCGCCGCCCCGTGGCTTATGACATATTCGATGAGCGCCGGTTCTGAGACCGCGGGCTTCGTGTTAGGCATCGCGACGAGCGTCGTAAATCCGCCCGCGGCGCCCGCGTGCGCTCCGCTGTTAAGATCCTCGTTCCACTCGCCGCCGGGATCACGGAAGTGCGCGTGAAGGTCGATAAAACCGGGGGTCAGCAGACGGCCACAGCCCTCGACGACCTCCGCCCCTTCGCAGGTGAGCGCCGTCCCAATCTTCGCGACCCTGCCCTCTTCGACGAGGATACAGTCGTCCTTTATGAATTCCTTGCCGTTGAATATCTTAAAACCCTTAAAAAGAATCTTTTCCATTACCTTGCACCTCCGCCGCAGAGATAGAGAAGCGCCATTCTTGTAGCGACTCCTGAACGCACCTGTTCGAGTATCACGCTCTGATGCCCGTCGGCAACCTCGGAGGCGATCTCGACGCCCCTGTTTATCGGCCCCGGGTGCATCGCGAGAGCGCCGGGATTGGCATATTTCATGAGCTCCTCGTCGGCGCCCCACCAGCGGTGGTACTCGTCGACCGAGGGGAAGAGGCCGTCCTGCTGTCTCTCGCGCTGTATTCTCAGCATGTAGACCATGTCGGCGTTCTCGACGGCTTTGCGCGGGTCGCGGTCATACTTCACGCCAAGCTGTTCGACCTCTCTCGGCATCAGCGTCGGCGGTCCGGAGAGCACCACCTCGCAGCCCATCGTTTTGAAGGCTATGACGTCGCTGCGCGCCACGCGGCTGTGGAGGACGTCGCCGACGAGGGCGATCTTGCGGCCCTCAAGATCTCCGAAGTGCTTCCAGGCCGTGTAAACGTCAAGCAGCGCCTGCGTCGGATGCGCGTGGGTGCCGTCGCCCGCGTTAAGGACGATGCCACGCTTGAGCTTCGAGGCAAGGTACTGCGCCGCGCCTACCGCTCCGTGGCGCATGACGACGATATCCGCGCCCATTGCCTCGAGCGTCCAGGCCGTATCGTGCATCGTCTCGCCCTTCGCGGCGCTCGAACCGGAGACCGACCAGTTGACGACGTCGGCGGAGAGCATCTTCTCCGCAAGCTCGAAGGAGACCCTGGTGCGCGTAGAGTTCTCAAAGAAGAGGTTGACGCACATCTTGCCGCGAAGCGCGGGAACCTTCTTCACGGGACGGTCCATTACATTTTCCATATGCCGCGACTGGTCGAGGAAGAAATAGAGCTCCTCTCTTGTCCAGCAGTCAAGGTCTATTACGCTGCGATGACGCCAGGTCATCTGTCCGATCTCGTTAAGCATCGCGCTCACAGATTACCACCTCGTCCTTTCCGTCAAGTTCTTCTACTTTTACTTCGATTACTTCGTTTTTCGATGTCGGTACGTTCTTTCCGCAGATGTCGGCGTGTATCGGAAGCTCGCGGTGGCCGCGGTCGATGATGACGGCCAGCTGCACTATCTGGGGACGGCCAAGGTCCACAAGGGCCTCGAGGGCCGCGCGGACGGTGCGTCCGGTGAAGAGCACGTCGTCCACGAGGAAGAGGTGCTTGCCGGAGATGTCGACCGGCATCCTCGTGCTGTGCACGATCGGCTGCTCGGAAAGCGTCGTAAGGTCGTCGCGGTAGAGCGTGATATCCAGCTCTCCGCAGGGCACCTTCGCGCCCTCGGCCTCTTCGATGAGCTTCTGCAGACGGCGCGCGATATATACGCCACGCCGGTGGATGCCCACCAGTATCATGTTGTCGGTACCCTTGTTGTGCTCCACCATCTCGTGGGCGATGCGGCGAATGACGCGATTAAGATCCTGCGCGTTCATCAGCTTCGCCTTTTCTCTAAGTTCCGCCATCAAAACCCCTCCTACGCTTTTATTTTGTAAATCCGTATCTCCGCAAAAAACAAGACCGCCCCCAACGGAACAGTCTCTCTTAAAAAACGCCCGGCATAACGGTGAATCTGCCTATATGGTGTCGTATCTCCCGTGAAATCCGCGCCTTCATCCGTCATGCCTCCCTTTAATTTGAACTGACGGTATTATACAGTATATTTTTAAATCATGCAAGCGGTTGCAAAAATTAACAAAAGATAACAAAATTGCCCGGCAGGAGACGGCTAAGTTAAGCCGGGACGCTCAATTCCGCGAAAAAAGCTGAACGTTATGCCTCTAAAAGATAAGAATTTTTCACAGGCCCGAGGCGTGCGGTATATAAAAATCTAACTTATAATATGGACATGGAGAGATACAAAATGAACGACGATTGGAAAACTACCGCCTGTCCCTATGACTGCCCCTGCGCCTGCTCGATGCTAGCGCGGGTAAACGGCGGCATAATAGAGCTGCGCGTAAATCCCGCCAACAGACAGTGTTCCTTCATCTGTGCCAAGGGGCGGCGTTTTATAAAACGGATCAACGACCCGCGGCGGCTGCTTCATCCGCTTTTGCGCCGCGGCGCGGAGTGGGTAAAAATTTCCTGGGATGAGGCGCTCGGCCTGTGGGCCGAAAAGATATCGGCGGCGGTGAAGGACTGCGGCCCGCTCTCCGTGATGTCATTCGCCAGCGCGGGCTCCATGACCTTTTCCAAACGGCTGATCCCCGCCTTCTACGCCGCCCTCGGCGGCTTCACGAAAACCAAAGGCACCCTCTGCTCCTCCATCGGCTCGGCGGGGCTTAAAGAATCTACCTGCGGCTTCGGCGTCCCCTATGTTCCTCTGGAGGATATCTCCACGGCGCGCGGCCTGCTCTTCTGGGGACGCAACAGCCGCCATACGCAGCCGCAGATGGCCCCCTGCCTCGCGGCGCTGCGGCGCGGCGGCGGAGAGACGGCCTGCGTCGAGGTGCGCCTCTCGGCGACGGCGGCGCAGAGCAACTGCTTCTGGCGGATATCGCCGGGCGGCGACTGGGCGCTTGCCGCCTGGCTATGCCGCCGGCTGGCGGATGATAAAAGGGACTGCCGCGGCTGGCGCGCGCGTGTCATAAATCACGAAGAATTTCTCAACGCCCTGCATAACGCGGATAAGGACTGGCTGCTGTCGCAGGCAGGCCTTTCGAATGAGACCGCCGAGGAGATATACCGCTGGCTCCTCTCGCATTACCCCGTCGTCCACATTCCCGCCTACGGCGCGCAGCGCTATCTGCACGGAGACATGCAGTTCCGCTGGATATTCGCCCTCGCGGTGCTCTGCGGCGGCTTTGAGGACGCGCGGGCGGGGCTCTCATTCAGCAAAGACGAGGGGGCGCTCTTTCCCGAGGGACTTTTTGAGGAAAGTTCCAACATACGCCGCTTCGGCGTCACCACCTGGCCCGCCGAGCTGCTGAAGGCGGAGCCTCCCGTGAGGGTGCTGAACATCCTCTGCGCCAACCCCGCGCAGCAGTCGCCCGATTCGCGGCTGATCGAGGAGGCGCTGGCCGCGGTGGATTTCAAAGTATGCGGCGAGGTCTTTATGACGCGCACCGCCGAGCTCTGCGACCTTGTGCTGCCAGCCTCGATCTTCCTCGAAGAGGAGGACTGGATCGGCGGCTACGGACACAGTTATATCAGCCGCAACGAACGCGTCGCCGCCCCGCGAGGCGAGTGCCGCAGCGACTGGGAGACATACGGCGCCCTCGCGGAACGTCTCGGCCTCGATCTTGATATGAAGGGGCTCTTCTCGCAAATGGGATGGATGATCTCCGGTGACGCCCGCCTCCGCGAGGTCTCGCGAAACCTCTACCTCTGGGACGAGCCATGCTACTGGAAGCTCTCCGGCTCACGCGCGCGGCTGCCGGAGACGACGCCGCTGCCGCTGAAAATAAAGGCGGGACACCTGCGCCTCGTCACCGTGCACTCGGAGCTGTACATCAACGGGCAAAATATCGACGCCCCGGCGATGTCTATGGAGCCGATCGTCAACCTGCCGGAAAAATTTTGTCTGGAAAGAAAGATAGCGGCAGGAGACAGCGTGCGCATTCTCTCCGCCAACGGCGCGGAACTTACCATGCGCGCCGCGATAGACCGCTCCCTCGGGGAAGATACCGCCTGGGCGATGCAGGGTCTGCCGGGACTGAACAGGCTGACCAGCACGTACGAGGCTCCGGGAAGGGGCGCGCCCTACGCGGAGTGTTTTATAACAATAGAAAAGACATAACGAAAGGACACGCTCTTTTATCCGGTCTCCTTCAGCGCTTCGCGCAGCGCCCGTATCTCATTTGAACGGATATATTCGCCTATCTGGGGTCCCTCGAGCGTCTCGGGCACACGGCATTTCGCGGCGGCCTTAATAGTTGCCAGCAATCTTTCATAATCGCGGAGAAATTCCGGGATCTCGCCGCCGTCGGCGGCGATGACGGTCCGAAAACCGTCCGCTCCCAGCGGCTCGCCCTCAAGCGCCCGGAGCAGATCCCTGATCTTCGCGGGGTTTTTCATGCGCGAGGGGCGCATGTGCTCCACCGCCGCGAACCTCGCGCAGCGGCTCCAGAGGCGCGGCAGCCCTAAGGTCTCCGAGATCTCCTTCATAAGCGCGCCGCCGCGCTCCTCGTGTCCGTAATGGTGCGGCAGCGTCTCCTCCGGCGTCTCGCCCTTGCCGATATCGTGCATCAGTGCCGCGAAGCGTACCTCGGTACGCTCCGTCATCGCCGCGGCGCGGTCGAGAGCCAGCATCGTATGCTCAAAGGCGTCGCCTTCGGGGTGGTATTCCGGCGGCTGGCTTTGGCCTATTAGCCTGTACAGCCAGGGGAATTCCTGCTCAAGGAGCCCCGCGGCCAGCAGATCACGGAAATAGAGCGAGGGCCGCGGCGCGCCGAGCGCCTTCTCGAGCTCGGCAAACTTACGCTCCCGCGGCTCGGCCCTCAGCTCAGCCGCGCAGCGCCCCATCATCGCAAGCGTCGCCGCCTCTATGGAAAAGTCAAACTGCGCAGCCTGGCGCGCCGCGCGCAGGGCTCGCAGAGGGTCTTCGCAAAAGTGTTCCGAGGTGGCCCGTATCAGCCGCAGCTTAATGTCACGCGCTCCGCCGTAGGGATCGACCAGGCAGCCGTCCGCGCCGAGCGCCATGCTGTTTACCGTCGTATCCCGCCGGTAAAGGTCTTCCTCTATCGTTATATCGGGAGCGCAGCAGACCTCAAATCCCTTATAACCAGAGCCGTTTTTCCGCTCACGGCGCGCGAAGGCGGTCTCGCAAAGCAGGCCGTCCACCGCCAGAAGAAAGACCGGAAAGGAACGCCCCACCAGCCGCGCCCCGGGGAAGAGCGCGTGAAATACCTCCGGCGACAGGCCGCAGACAACATAGTCGCGGTCGTGGACCGCGCGCCCCATCAGCCGGTCACGGACGGCGCCGCCTACAAGATAAGCGTTTCCGCCCGCCTCTTTTACCTTTGCGAACAATTCTCTCTCTGTCATGGCGGCAACAAAAAAGCCGCCGTATCCGGCGGCTTGAGGTTCGCTTTACTTATCCATTATCTCTTTCTCTTTATCCGTAAGCACCGCGTCTATCTTCTTGATGAAGGCGTCAGTCTTGTCCTGCGCCTCCTTCTGGAACTTCTTTAGGTCGTCCTCGGTTATCTTGCTCTCTTTTTCCATCTTTTTAAGGATTTCGATCGCGTCGCGGCGGATGTTGCGTACCGCTACGCGCCCGTCCTCCGCCATCTTGTTGACCATCTTTTTGAGTTCGACGCGGCGCTGCTGCGTGAGCTCAGGCAGATTGAGGCGGATGGACTCGCCGTCGTTCTGCGGCGTGATACCGAGGCTCGAAGACTGTATAGCCTTTTCGATGGCCTTCATAGCGGTCTTGTCCCACGGGGTGATGACGATCTGACGTGCCTCCGGCACATTGACGCTGCCCATATTCTTGACGGGAGTCGGCGTCCCGAAATAATCAACCTTTATCTCTTCAACAAGTGCGGGATGCGCTCTTCCTGTGCGGACGCCGAGCATAGAACCCTTCAGGTGTTCGATGCTCTTTTCGCAGCGTGAGGTCAGTTCTTTAAGTACGTTCTGAGGCATGCAGGTCACTCCTTATGTTTTTTATGATTATAACACTCTTTAGTCTCTTTCCAAAGGCGGAGGAAAAGGCAATTCCCCGCGGCCCTAAGAGACCATTGAGCCGATATTTTCTACGTCGATCAGCAGTCTGCGCAGATTGCCCTTCTTGAGCACATCGAACACGACGATAGGAATTTTATTTTCCTGGCAGAGCGAAAAGGCCGCGGCGTCCATTGCCTTGAGCTGCATCTGCAGCGCGTCCATATACGAGACATGCGGCATCTTCACGGCATCGCTGTACTTCGCGGGGTCCTTATCATATATACCGTCAACCTTCGTCGCCTTCAGCAGACAGTCAGCACCAATCTCCGAGGCGCGCAGAGCGGCGGTCGTGTCGGTGGAAAAATAGGGGGAGCCGGTGCCGGCGGCAAAGATGACGATCCGTCCCTTTTCAAGGTGGCGTATCGCGCGGCGGCGGATGACCGTCTCCGCGATCTGGCGCATCTCGATAGCCGACTGCACGCGCGTCGGCTGTCCGAGGCGTTCAAGCGTATCCTGCAGGGCCAGCGCGTTTATCACCGTGCCGAGCATTCCCATATAGTCAGCCTGCGCGCGTTCGATACTTGTGGTCTGCGCGCCTCGGATAATATTCCCGCCGCCGACCACCATCGATATGGCGATACCCTCGTTGGCAACCTCAACTATCTGTTCGCATATCCCGCGTATAGCCTCATAGTCAAGGCCGAAATGTCCCTCTCCAGCCAGTATCTCGCCGGAGAGCTTGAGAAGCACTCTGCTGTATTTGCGTTCCATAGCATTAACCACCTTCCGAACAGATTTATTTTTCTATTAGTAAGCCGCTTTTTATAAGAACCCTCCGGCAGACAAATAAGTTCGAATACAAACTTCTAATCTCTCTCCCACACGCGCAGCAGGCGGGCGGCCTGTTTCGCACAGGAGCTAAAATTTCGGCCGGCCGCCGAAAACGGCGGCACAAAGGCCGTTAAATACATTGAAAAAACCGCCGGATCAGCATCCGCCTAGAAAAAAGGCGAGGGATTAAAAATCCCTCGCCTTAACGGTTCGTTTGGAAGCTAGCCCTCGATCATGAAGCGGGCGTAGCGGCGAACGACGATATTTTCACCGATCTTCGCGATGTTCTCGACGATAAGATCCTTTATCTTGACGTCAGGGTTGCGTATGTACTTCTGCTCCAGGAGGCAGTTTTCCTCATAGAACTTGTTGATACGGCCCTCGGCGATCTTTTCAAGCATCTTCTCAGGCTTACCCTCTTCGCGCGCCTGAGCCATGATGACCATCTTCTCATGCTCCAGCACTTCGGCGGGGACATCTTCCGGCTTGATGTATGTGGGGTTGGCGGCGGCAATGTGCATCGCGATCTCATGTCCGAGCGTGTTGAACTCTTCCGTGCGGGCGACAAAGTCCGTCTCGCAGTCAAGCTCAAGAAGAACGGCAAGCTTCGCGTTGCTGTGAACGTAGGTGAACATCTTGCCCTGAGCCGCGGTGCGCTCAGCCTTCTTGGCCGCCTTGGCGAGCCCCTTCTCACGAAGGTAGTCGCAGGCCTTGTCCATATCGCCGGAGCACTCCACGAGCGCCTTTTTGCAGTCCATCATTCCGACCGATGTACGAGCGCGAAGCTCTGACACCATTGCTGCTGTAATTTCTGCCATCTTAGTTCGTCTCCTTCCAGCCCTTCTGCTCGGCAAGCTCTTTCGCACGAAGCTTCATTTCGTCCTCCGAGATATCCTCGGCGGGAAGTTCGGCGACCTCTTCTTCCACTACAGGGGCGGCTTCTTCCTTTTCCTCTACGCGGGCATCCTGACCCTGGCGTCCCTCAATGAAGGCGTTGGCCATCAGACCGACGACAAGCTCTATCGCGCGGATAGCGTCGTCATTGCCGGGGATGGGATAGTCTACGACATCGGGATCGCAGTTCGTATCGACGATCGCGATTACTGGGATGTCGAGCTTATGAGCTTCGAGAACGGCTATCGTCTCACGGCGGGGGTCAATGATGAAGAGGGCATCGGGGATGTCCTTCATGTCTTTGATGCCGGAGAGATACTTTTCAAGTTTCTCGCGTTCCTTGCGAAGCTGGATGATCTCTTTCTTCGGATACTTGTTGATGCTGCCGTCCTCTTCCATCTGCTGCAGCTCGGTCATGCGCATCACGCGGCGGTGGATCGTCGCAAAGTTTGTGAGAAGGCCGCCAAGCCAGCGCTGGTTGATGTAGAACTGTCCGGCCTTAAGAGCCTCGTCACGAATGGGGTCCTGCGCCTGGCGCTTCGTCCCTACAAAGAGGACGCTTCCGCCCGACTTCGAGACTTCGCGAACAAAATCGTAAGCCTTCTCAAGGCCCTTGACCGTCTTCTGAAGGTCGATGATGTAGATCCCATTGCGCTCCGTGAAGATGAACGGCTTCATCTTCGGGTTCCAGCGTCTCGTCTGGTGTCCAAAGTGGACGCCGCATTCAAGAAGCTGTTTCATACTTACTACTCCCATGTGAATCCCTCCTGTTTTTTCCTCCAGACGTCTCATCCGCGCCGGAACCCGCCCTGCGGGAACCTCCTTTGCGTCAACGCCTGTGTGTGCTATACACCACTTTTTAGTATAGCACAGCTTCTCCTCAAAAAGCAAACATAAATCACTATTTATCATTGACCCATCGAAGATAAATCGGCGTTTAGAAGTGCGAGTTGCTAAATGAAATGGAGGCTCCGATACCGGAACCGTATCTTCTACGGTGAGGATTCGGAGCCCCCATTTTATGACGCAAATCGTGCTTATAAACGCCGATTTATGATGCTAGATTTCAAAAACCTTAAGCTTTTCCTCGCTTTCGGGGCGGCCCAGAAGGCTTCCCGCGACAAAAGCGGCGATAGCGATAATCAGCGTCGGCACAATGGCAGTTGTACCGGCGATACTCGTCTTCGTGATGTTGAACCAGAAGAAGGCCGCCGCGCCGCAGATCATCGACAGGATAGCGCCAGTAGAATTGGCCCGCTTCCAGTAAAGACCGAAGAGTGTCGGGCAGAAGAAGACCGCCTCCAGGCCGCCAAAGGCGAAGAGGTTTATCCATACCAGCAGAGAGGGCGGCTTCATCGCCGCGAAAAATACCAGTACGCCGACAACCGCCGTCACCACGAGGCTCATGCCGCGCACCTTCCTCGGTGACAGGCGGCTCTCGTCGCTCTTCACAATATAGTGGAAATAAAGATCCTTCACGATAGCCGCCGAACACATGATCAGCATAGAGTCCACCGTCGACATGATCGCCGCGAGCGGCCCCGCGATGAATATCCCCGCCCAGAAAGGAGACATCAGGCGTACCGTTAGCGTAGGCACGGCGAGGTCGCCGACCGCGATATCAGGAATGACGGCG
Organism: Cloacibacillus sp.; assembly: GCF_020860125.1. NCBI lineage: Bacteria > Thermotogati > Synergistota > Synergistia > Synergistales > Synergistaceae > Cloacibacillus > Cloacibacillus sp. Next base: position 44,032 of record NZ_JAJBUX010000087.1, read on the forward strand.
CGGCCCATCGCGCCGACAAGATGCATCGCCAGCATCGTGAAGCCGACGATGAAGGTCCCGATGATCATCGCGTTGTGCATCGAACGCGAGTCCTTATAGCCTAAACATTTCTGCGTCGTCTGCGGCAGCCCAAGGATACCGATGCCGACGAGCACCCAGAACGAGAGAATGAAGGGCTTCGGAATCGCGTTGCCGCCGCCTGTGGGGGTCAGCAGCTGAGGGTCTATCGAATATAGCGTCTGCATGATATTCTCCACACCGCCGCCGGCGGTGATGACCGCGCAGAGGATCGCGAGCGAGGCGAAGAGCATCATCACTCCCTGGATCGTATCGGTCAGCACAACGGCGCGGAAGCCGCCGACCGTCGTATAAATGACCACTGTAAGTCCAAAAATCAGCAGCCCAGTCTGGTAAGAATACCCCGTGACGGACTCAAAGAGCCTCGCTCCGCCGATAAACTGGGCCAGCATCGAGGCCATAAAAAATACCAGCAGCGAAAGAGAGGCAAGGATCACCACGAGGTCGCTGCCATAGCGGGCGCGGATAAAATCAGTGATAGTCACCGCGTTCGTGCGCCGCGCGATAAGCGCGAAGCGCTTGCCCAATACGCCGAGCGTGAGGAAGGCGGTCGGCACCTGGATCATTGAGAGAAGTATCCATCCAAGACCGACGTTATAGGCGACGCCGGGGCCGCCGACAAAGCTGCTGGCACTCGTATATGTCGTGATTATCGCCATCGCAAGCACAAAACCGCCCATCGAACGGCTGCCGATAAAATATTCCTCCATAAACCCCTTGGTGTCGCTCCGCTTACCAGCGGCGCGGCTGCCCCATAGCGCGATCCCCATAATCAGGATAAAGTACAGGATCAGCGGCACAATCATCCCCGTATGGTCAATCATCTTTTTTTACCACATCTTTCTCTTCATCAAGCGGCAGCTCCTTAAAAAAGAGCCGGATCACAATCCACAGAATAAAAGATATCCCCACATAGCCCGCGATACAGCTGTAGAAAAACCATTCCGGAAAGCCGAATATGTAGCGGTACTGCGACGGATCGTCGCCAAAACCGTAGGCGGTCATATACCACCAAAAGAAAAAAAGCAGATAAAGACCAATGATAATAAAGGTCTCCCGCTTAGTTGTCTGTAAAAATTTTTTTGAAGCCACGTTTCTGCCCTCCATTTTAGTAACTTTAAAAGTTTATGGCGTATAAGTATAGTACAATTACAAGATATCAACAATATATGTCAGGGATTATACGGCAAAAAACATATTTTATCGAGATTGAGCTTGAAAAGTTATAAAAATCGGGTATAATGCTCTATGTCCTTCAGATGCGGGGAGGGGTGGCCGAGTGGTCGAAGGCGGGCGACTCGAAATCGTCTTAGCGGTGCTGAGCCGCTACGTGGGTTCAAATCCCACCTTCTCCGCCAGTAAATATCAAGTCTTGCAAACTTTAAGTTTGTGAGACTTTTTTATTTTCAACCGCCGGCCAGTGCACAGGCAGGGCGCTTTTCCAGCGGATAAGGCTCGAAGAAGCGCGGCTCCTTATTTTCTGGCGTCAAGGAAGATTATCGCCGCGGACATTATGGCGGCGAGCCCCGAGACAGAGAGCACCAGCCAGCCAACGACCCCGGGCCGCCAGTCCAGCAGCCAGGCGTAAAACACCGAGGACACGAATATAACGAGCACAAGATAATGCAAAATTTTTGAATTCACAGATTCACTTCCCTCTGCCGCGCCAACGGCAGGAAATAGAATGTGTACACTACAACTGCCTATGGCAGAAATTTTTTCTCAAAGTCATCCAGCGGCATCGGTTTGGCGTAGTAAAATCCCTGAGCGGCGACACATCCCATCCCGATCAGCATCTCCGCCTGTTCCTTCGTCTCGACGCCTTCGCAAATTACATTGATGCCCAGTTCTTTCGCCATAGAGATTATACCCTGGACAATAATTCTTCCGCGTCTTTCGTGGCAGCTGTCGGAGATGAGGCTCCGGTCAAGTTTGATCGTGTCGGCGGAGAGCTGCTGCAGGACGCTGAGCGACGAATAACCTGAGCCAAAATCATCTATGGAAAGAAGGAAACCCAGTTTTTTCAGCAGATCGCGATGGCTCAGCATCTGCCCGACATTCTCCATAAGAATATTTTCCGTGATCTCCACCTCAAGATATTCATGCGGGACACCGTATCTGTCCGCAATCTCAGCCAGGGTATAGGGGAAATTCCGGTCTTCAAAATGCAGCCTTGAAAAGTTGGACGACACGGGAAAGGGGCGTACTCCCTTGTCCATCCACCGCCTTATCGTTTTACAGACCTGCTCATAGATATAGAGGTCGATCTCAATAATAAAGCCGTTGCTCTCAAAAAACGGAATAAAATCACCGGGATAAATCATCCCCTCTTCACGGCGGAACCAACGCACAAGCGCCTCCGCCCCCACGGTCTCTCCCGTACGCATATCGGACTTTTGCTGAAAATAGGGTATGAACTCGCCGTTTTGCAGGGCCGGCGCCATTATATCGGCCAGATGCCTGCGCCGGAGTTCCTCTTGGCGCATCTTTTCATCATACCTCAGAGTCACGCTTTTACCCGTATTCTTCCCGTTTATTCTCGCGTAGTTGGCAAAGTCCATAAGCAGTGAGACGTCGGTACTGTCTCCGTGCTGTGTGACATAGACGCCAAAGGTGAGACAGATGGAATATGATTTATTCATCGCCGCCACCGCGGCGCCCATCTGTTCCGCGATGTGGTTCGTCCGCGACAGCAGCCCGTCCCAATCGCTATAGCGCACTAGAAGAACGAATTGGTCGGCGGAGACCCGCGCGCAGCACTCGTCGAAAGAGGTATTTTTCTTGAGCGTCCGCGCCAACAATTTTAGTATCTCGTCGCCCTCCTTGAAACCAAATGTATCGTTGATCGTCTTAAACTGATTGATATCCATGTATACGAGAGCCAAGGGATCATCCCCGGCCTCTTTAAGCATCTTCTCCGCGTCCAGACGGAATTTATTGAGATTGAATATCCCCGTCACGCCGTCTACGTATAGCAGCGCGTGAAAGCGTCTGTTATTCGCGGCATTCGTGACAGCTATGTAACCCAGGACCCCGATGATGACAATAAAGATAAGGCCGGTCACGCCGGCTGCCGCCAGCGGATATTCGCTGACGAGCCGCCGCAGAGTAACCGGTCTTGAGATTACGGAGTTATCGAGGATTATCGAGTCCATCTGCTCGCGGGAAATATACTGGATACATTTATCCATAATGGAAAAAACACGGGGATCGGCGTTCTTAGAAACCCCGATACTGAGATCGTCATAATAGTTGCTCAGCACAGCCATGCTGAAGTTTTCATACTTCCGTTCCGACAGCAGGTAATTCGCGACATAGGTGTTCGTGTAGGTGACATCGGCCCTCTTTTTCGCGACAGCGTCGAAGCAGTCGCTGATCGAGGGATAGTAGATCACCTCAGCCTGCGGATTCTCTTCCGCTATCTTTTGAGAAAAGTAACAGCCCTCCGGCAGAGCGATACGCTTACGGGCGGAGACGTCGCTTATACTGACGGAGACAAATGGCGCACGCAGATAATAGACGGTGGTGTTCACATGCTTTCGCTCCGCCCATAGGTAATCGTTCGCCACGCCGCAAATAATATCCGCCCTGCCGCCGCCGATCATCATCCAGGATTCATTGCGGTTACTGACGGGCAAAAATTTAAACGTCAAACCGGAATAGGCCGCGATAACGCCGAACATATCGGCCACGATCCCCCTGAATTCCCCGGTTTTCGGGTCCTCATATTCCAAAGGGGCCTCCGTGGAATTATAAACGGCCCTCAATGGCGGCGCTTTGGAGATGTAATCCATCTCTTCCCTGGTAAACGCCGGCCGCTGCAGAGCGTTGACAGCGAAATATTTTTCGTAAAGCCTCTGCTCGTAGTAGGGATCGCGCAGCTTTATCGTGGTCATCGCCTCGTCGAGGGTGTGGGCCAGCTTTTCTTTGTCCTTCGCTATGGCGAAATACAGCGGCTGCGGAGCAAACTGCGCCACGCTGCGGAAGATACTGTTTTTACCGAGATGGGTGACAGCTACGCCGTCGAGTTCGCCGCGGTCAAGGGCGGACAGAAGATCCGCTGTCTCCCTGTAGGGGACGGTCGTGACGGAAAAACCGTTTTTACGGCAGTATTCCTTGAAGTATTCGGCATCCAGACCATCCTTAATCACACCGACGCGCATGCCGTTAAACGACGAGAAATCCTCATAGTCGTACCGCGTATCGTCTACGCGCACATTCAACGTGGAATAGATGCTGCACATCGGCCTTTGTGAAAAGAGGAATTTTTTAGCCCTCGCGTCATTGAAATAGACCGCGGGGAGAATATCTATTTCCCCCCTCTCAAGCATATCAAAGGTATTCTCCCAGCTTTTACCGTCGACTATCTCATAGTTCCAGCCGGCATATTTGGCGATTTTTTGAAAATACTCGAAGTTGAACCCGACATATTCACCGCTGTGGTTACGGCTCATGTAGTCGCCGTCTTCGTAAAAACCTATCCTTACCACCTCTCCCTGTCCGTTGGCGGCGGCGATGTGCGCATTCAGCACTAGAAAAAAGACGACGTAAATAAGTAAACAGGCACCTCTTTTGCAGATATCTATGATAGTCCACTCCCAGAGAATAAAGCTAAAAACACCTGCAAAAACCCCGCCTTGCGGCCACAGCCGCGCTGGCAGAGACTCTAGTTTATCCGATAGACAGTTTACCATAATATAGTCGTGAAAGATATCTGAAAAAGCAAATAGAGCCGCAGTTTTATTTTTATATGAAACCACCGCGGCAAAAATGAAGATGACCGTTCCGGCACAACGGCACGCTGCACAAAAACACGTGAGCGCGAATATACCTTCGCCTCCGGATAAGCAGCGAACCGAAACGCCGGGTTTCGCGTTTCGTGTGAGTCGCTTAGTCTTTTCGTTTATAATAGCCACCGTGGGAATTTTATAAGTGGCGTGCCTGTGGAGATTCGAACTCCAGACCTTCGCCTCCGGATAAGCAGCGAACCGAAACGCCGGTCTTCGCGTTTCGTGTGAGTCGCTTAGTCTTTTCGTTTATAATAGCCACCATGGGAATTTTATAAGTGGCGTGCCTGTGGAGATTCGAACTCCAGACCTTCGCCTC
>NZ_JAJBUX010000087.1:49315-71678 GCF_020860125.1 Cloacibacillus sp.
CGGAGGGCGGCACTCTATCCAGCTGAGCTACAGGCACGCATGAAGCGCTAATAAGTATATCACAAGAAACGGGGAGCCGCCATAGATGGATGATATTATTTATATGAAAGAGGCGATCAGGGAGGCGCGCCGCGCGCTTGAATGCGGAGAGATACCGGTGGGCGCGGTGGTGGTCCGCGGCGAAGAGATACTCGGCCGCGGGCATAACGTGCGCAGCCGCGACAATTCGCCCTTTGGACACGCGGAGATCACGGCGATGACGGAGGCGGCGAAGAGGATAAATTCATGGCGCTTTGACGGATGCTCAATCTATGTGACGCTGGAACCCTGCGTCATGTGCTCGGGGGCGCTCGTCCAGTGCCGTATGGGACGGATCGTCTTCGGCGCGAAGGACCCAAAGGCCGGCGGCTGCCGCTCGCTTTATGAGATACCCGGCGATCCGCGGATGTATCACCGCTGCGGCGTGACCGGCGGCGTGCTGGGCACGGAATGCGCGGAGATGCTGCAAAAGTTTTTCATTGAAAAAAGAAGGGCAAGGGCGGCAAAAAAATAGGCGCCGCCGCTACCGGCCGCCGAGATATTTCACGGCGAACTCCTCGCTGGGCAGCGGTCTGTCGATGAGATACCCCTGCACGTCGGGGCATCCGAGGGCGGCCAGTATCTCCGCCTGATCTTTACTTTCGACGCCCTCCGCGATACAGCCGATGTCAAGTTTGCCGCAGATATTCACGGTACTCTCCACGAGCGCCCGGCTGATCTCATTATCCGCGACCTCCGCCACTACGGCCTTGTCTATCTTTATCACGTCGAAGCGGAAGGCCTGCATCATATAGAGATTGGAATATTCGCTGCCAAAATCGTCAAGGGCGAGCCTGTATCCTGCGGCACGAAGAGCCGTGCAGGCCGCGGCGAAGTCGGGACGTGAAACATTCCCCACGCTCTCCGTAACCTCGATCTCCATATATTCCCGCAGATCCCCGAAACCGGCCCCAATCCTCTCCACCTCGTCAAGGATACCTGGGGCAAGCAGGGTCTTCTTTGAAAAGTTGACGGATAATGGGACAAGTTTCAGACCAGCAGCCCGGAAGTCACAAAGCAGACGGTAACTTCGCTCCATAATGTAAAGGTCAAGCGCCCCTATCAGTCCCGCATCTTCCAGCTGAGGGATAAAATCGTCGGGCGCAAGCAGCCCCTTACGAGGATCTTCATAACGCGCCAGCACCTCGGCGCCGGTTATCTCTTGACGCGTCAAATTCATCTTCGGCTGCAGATAGAGCTTTACAAAACCGTTTTTAATGCCGCGATTGAGCCAATCGTCAAGACAGGCCCTATGTTCGGCGCAGAAAGATCTTGTCTCCTCCTCCATCCGCAGCCTGCGCATGAGGCAGACAGACCTGCTATGGCCGCCTGAGTCTTCTATGAGACTTTTATACGATACCTCAGCACGCCACCGCTCGCCGCCGGCGGCTGAAAAGCTGCAGATCATGCGGTCACGCTCTCTGCCTTTGAACATCCCCTCGACAAACGCGGCAAGGGCTTCGTCGGTCTCCTCGCATGACCCGCCGCAGTACTGAAAAAAGAGCTTGGTAATATCACCGCCGCCGGGAATTTTAGCGCAGCAATGCTCTTTGGCGTCCCACAAATAGAGGGTCCTGCTGGGAAGATCAGCTATATAAAGAGTCGAAGCGGTCAGGTCCAGCATCCCAGACAGCATTTTATCTGTATTGTATAAACTCGTTCCATTAAACACAGCCGGTTTCCTCACCGTTTCTGTCATAAAAACATATTCCTTTCCCCGTCCGCGGCAATGAATGTCATTTCCCGCGGCTGCTTGCAGCAGCAACCATATATACGCTTCTCCATTATACAACATATAAGATGTTAATAAGACTCTAATTAATGATTATAGCGTTAACATTAATCTCGCACTCACCATAAAATTGACAGCAGGTGAGGTGAAAAAAATTGGACAGTGAATTTATCAGAAAACGAATCACCGAACTGAGAATAAAAAAAGGCGTCTCAGAATATAAGATGAGCCTTGATCTTGGGCACAGCAGAAGTTACATGCAGAGCATCGTGAGCGGGCGCAGCCTGCCCTCCATGGCGGAATTTTTATACATCTGCAAGTATCTTGACGTCACTCCAAGCGATTTTTTCAATGAGGAGATCGACCACCCCGCTCTTGTGAAGAGCGCCCGGGAGGGAATTTCAGGACTTTCGGAAAAAGATTTATCGCTTTTGCTCACTCTGATCGAAAGACTTCATTTTAAATGACCGAAAAGCGGCCCCTACCCTCTTCTACCCTTTTGACATCACCCCCGCAATAAGATATAATATCCCCCGTCGATATGACGATATAGTAACGGCGCACGCGGAGAGGTGTCTGAGCGGTCGAAGGAGCTCGCCTGGAAAGTGAGTGAAGGGGTCAAACTCTTCCATGGGTTCAAATCCCATCCTCTCCGCCATTATTATGTCCAAAGATTGTCGATGTGCCTTTTACGGGCACTCCAGTCCCATGCGGCGCGAGCCCGTGAACCTCGTCAGGTCCGGAAGGAAGCAGCGATAAGCGGAATCTCGCGGGTGCCATGGGGGAGCTGGAGTTCCCGTAAAGGGCACTTTTATTATCGGTTCTATTATCTTTCAGTCTGGACGGTGAGGTTATGAAAGAGGCTCCCGATTGTTTTCTTCCGCTCAAAGTCATGCCCGCCGAGGGCGACAAAATAATACTCTCTCCGGCATATTTCTTTCCCGCGAACATCATGTCGCGGGGGCTCTTCGCAGGCGTCAGCCTCGTCACAAAAACGATCGTCGTAGACGCCTCAAACGGCAGGGCCGTAATCTCCGACGCCGATATCCGGCCCTGCGCGGCGCCGGATTTTCCCTGCATTCCCCGCGAGCTGCCCGTTAAACTGAGCGAACACCAGGCCCTCTCCGCCGCCGAAATGATGGCGACGCCGGAGGAGGCGCGGGGCTGGCGGCGCGGCTTCAATTCCGTGAGGGTGTTCTTCCGCAACAGTGAGTTCAATTTTGTCTGGCATACATATATAATCCGCGGCTCCCTGCTAATCGACGCCTTTACAGGCGACGAAAGCGAAGCCGCGGATGTGATCGATATTTTACTTCGGTAGCCTGATTACGAAGGCCGTACCTCCGAGCTCGGACTCCCTAAGCTCAAGGGTGCCACCGTGGCGCTCAATTATCCTCCGTGAGATCGAGAGGCCGAGGCCGTAGCCGCCGCTTTTCTTCCTGCCACGCGCCCTGTGGCTGTCGCCGCGCCGGAAGCGTTCAAAGATCAGCTTCCGCTCATTTTCGGCGACCCCGGGGCCGTTGTCGTCGACCGTGAGCCGCCACATACCGCCCTCTTCACAGAGCGATACCTTAATGATGCCGGCGGGGCTGTCACTGAACTGGATATATTTCTGCGCGTTTTCCATAATATTCAGCAGCGCCCGGCGCATATCCTCGTAGACTCCCACCACATGTGCGCCGCCCGTAGGAGCCGTTATCTCGATCTCCGTCTCTTTGGACTGCGGCAGCACCGCGATCTCGTCCTTTACCTCTTCCGCGACTCCCACAAGGTCAACGTCGGCCACATCTTTGCGCATCGGATCGGCGTCAAGGCGCACCAGCAGCAAAAGGTCGTCGACAAGTCCGCTGATCCGCTCCTGCTGCCGCAGCAGGCTGTCTATCGTTTCGACATCCTCGGAGCGTTCGGGACCGTTCATCTGCGGAGAGCTCTTGAGCAGCTCCAGACCGGTGCGGATTATCGCAAGCGGGGTCTGGAACTCATGTCCCGCGTCGATGAAAAAGTCGCGCCGCACCTCTTCGAGCTTCGCCTTTTCTGTGAGATCCTGAAGGGCGATGAGTCTGCCGCGCGGCAGCCTCAGGGTCGTCGCCTCCACCTGCATCGCCATCGCGCCGCTGCGCATGATTGACAGCGTGCGCGTTGTGTCGGGCTCGTCCAGCATGAAGTAAAGCTCGTTGGAGGGCAGTATCAGCTCCACGGAGGAGCCGCGCGCGGGGAGCTCGCTCTGCCCGCAGATCGTCGAGGCCTCTTTGTTTATGTAGCGTATCTTCTTTTCATCGTCGATGAGAATGACGCCAATCGGCAGCGCGCCCACAAGCTGGGCGAGCTCCTCCTTGCGTTCCTGCGCCTCACGTATCGTCTTTTGCAGCGAGTCCTGCATGGAGTTCAGCGTATTGGAGAGCGCCTGTATCTCGTCGTCGTTGGTTATGGGAAAGCGCGCCTTCTCGCCCCTGGCTATCTGCGAGGCTGCCTGGCTCAGAGAATTGAGCGGCGTCAGGATCAGGCGCAGGACAAGGTATGTTCCGAGCCAGACCAATATCAGAATGAGTGTGAAGTATTTGATAAAGGGTATGGTGACGTTCTTTATGAGTCCCGATAGCTTCGCCACCGGGTAAGAGAGGCGCACCACATAGACCTCACCGGGGCTGCCCGGGGTGATGACCCTCTTCGCCATATATATCTGCCATTCACGCTGCGTCTTGCTGTAGCGCAGCTCCGACCCTTCGCCTCTCTCAAAGGCCCCTATCACCTCGCCGCGCGTGTAGTGGTTCTCCATCTGCGAGGCGTCGGCCTTCGTATCCGTCACCACCTCGCCGTTGAGGCCAACGACGGTGACGCGTCCGTCAGGATAGAGGGCGGTCCAGATGCCGGAGATATTCTTTATTCCCGCGACTCCCTTCTCCTCTCCTGAAACGGCCATAAGGTCCAGATAACGGGAGAGCATCGTGCGCGTATATTCGATGCTGTCGCTGCGCTCCGCGTGGTAAATTATTATCCAGGCCGCGAGGCCGATGACGGAGACCGCCAGCGTCATGAGGATGGCGATCTTTTTCTTCAGCGTCAGCTTACTGAAGCTCATTCCTGCCCCTCCTCCCAGACGAGCCGGTACCCGCGGCCGCGCAGCGTCTGCGCGGAGAGCATCGGCCTCCTGCCGTCGTCAAGCTTCTTGCGCAGACGCGAGAGGTGGACGTCCACCGTGCGAGTGTCACAGTTGGACATACCCCATATCCGCCGCAGCAGCTCTTCGCGCGAAACGGTGTGGCCCATGCGCCGCGCGAGCACCTCGAGTATCGAATACTCCGTCGGGCTCAGGTCGATCAGCGAACCGCGCAGCCAGGCCTCCTTCTCCACCGTATCCAGCTTGAAGGCGCCGTTTTCGATGATCTTGCGGATATCGGCCTGCTGCTGGGTGCGCCGCAGCAATACGCGGACGCGCACGAGCAGCTCGTCCAGCGGGAAGGGCTTGCGCATGTAGTCGTCGGCCCCGAGGTCGAGCCCCTGCACGACATCCTCGGCGGAGCTGCGCGCCGTAAGCATGAGGATAGGGATATGCTTCGTCTCCGTATCAGACTTCACACGCCGGCAAATCTCCCAGCCGTCCATCAGCGGCAGCATGAGGTCAAGTATCACAAGATCCGGCAGCTCTTCATATATCAGGGAGAGAGCGGAGTCGCCGTCAAAGGCGCAGACGGTCTTATACCCCTGCTGCCTCAGAGCGCGGCAGACAAATTCCGCGAGGCTCTCTTCGTCGTCTACGACCAGTATCTTCTGCGTCATCGTCCTATGCCATCTTCTTACGGCGGTAGCTGCTGGCCTTCACAGGCCGTCCCGTATACATGTAGGCCATGCGTTCGGCGACGTTCGTCGCGTGGTCCCCCGCGCGCTCGAGCGTCTTGGAGACGTTCATCAAATTGAAGGACTGCTCGATACGCTCCGGCTTTTCCATGATCAGCAGCAGCAGTTCGCGCATGATCTGTTTTTCCAGGTCGTCCACCTCGTCGTCCATCGGGAATACCCTGAGCGCCGCCTCGCCGTCATGGGTCTCTATCGCCGTCATCGAGAGCCGCAGCATCTCTTTAATGGTCTCCACCATGCGCGGTATGTCGATAAGCGGTTTGAGCTGCGGTAGTTTGCAGAGCGAGAGCGTCACCTTCGCGATATTCTCGCCGTAGTCGCCGATGCGCTCAAGGTCGACCGCTATGTGCATTATGCTGACGACGACGCGCAGATCCTCGCCAAGCGGCTGGTAGCGCGCCGCGAATTCCATACAGGCCGCGTCAAGCTTCTCTTCAAGATCGTCGATGACGTCGCCGTCGGCAATCACCTTCTGCGCCATCTCCGCGTCATTGTTTTTAAGCGCCCAGACCGCCCTTTCAATCGATTCGGCGGCCAGCCCGCTCATACGATATATCATGTTCTTCAGAAGAGAAAGGTCTTCCTCTATTCTTTTTCTTGTGTTTATCGCATCCATCACTGCAATCCCCCTGACCCTTTATTTATTAGCCGAAACGTCCCGAAATATAGTCTTCCGTACGCTTATCGTGCGGCGAGGTGAACATCTTCGCCGTCCTGTCGTATTCGATCAGGTCGCCGAGAAGGAAGAAGGCCGTATAGTCCGAGATTCGCGCCGCCTGCTGCATGTTGTGCGTAACGATAACGACTGTATAGTCCCGCTTGAGCTCACTGATAAGCTCCTCAACGCGCGCCGTCGACATCGGGTCTAGGGCGCTCGTCGGCTCGTCCATCAGCAGGATGTCGGGCTGAGTCGCTATGGCGCGCGCGATGCAGAGGCGCTGCTGCTGGCCGCCGGAAAGCCCCGTCCCGGAACTTTTCAGCTTGTCCTTAACCTCATCCCAGAGCGCCGCCCCCTGAAGGCTGTTCTCTACTATCTCGTCGAGACGTCCCTTGTCCTTCACACCGTTCAGACGCGGGCCGTAGGCGATATTGTCATATATCGACATCGGAAAGGGATTCGGTTTCTGGAAAACCATCCCCACCTTGCGCCGCAGCGCGATGACGTCCGTATCGTCCGCCAGAATATTTTCCCCGTCAAATTCAATTATACCCTCTACACGCGCCGACGATATAAAATCATTCATCCGGTTGAGGCAGCGTAGATAGCTGCTCTTGCCGCAGCCGGAGGGGCCGATAAAGGCCGTCACCATATTCTCTCCCATGTCGAAGGTGATGTTTTTCAGCACCTGCCTGTCGCCGTAGTAGAGGTCGACGCCGCGCGTGCGTATCTTGACCGACATCTGCTTCGCGTCGGCGGCCGCTTCAAACCTTTCGTTGTTCACCGATGTGTAATCCATCTATCTTCCGTTCCTTTCCGCGAGACGGGCGCGCGCTATCACTCCCACCGCGCTCGTTCCCATTACAAGTCCGATGAGCACCAGTATCGCCCCGTACTCTATCGGGGCCGCCGCCTCGGGGTCCGTCGCCGAGGTGGCGAGAACATATATGTGGTATGGCAGCGCCATAACCTGGCTGAAGACGCTTTTGGCAATCTCCGGCGCGAAGTATGCGGCGCCCGTGAACATTATCGGCGCCGTCTCGCCGGCGACGCGGCCTACCGCAAGAATGGTGCCCGTGATTATCGTCGAGGCCGCCGAGGGCAGCACGACCTTGATTATCGTCTGGTACTTCGTCGCGCCGAGCGCGTAGGAGGCGTCGCGGTAATCCTGAGGCACCGCGAGAAAGGCCTGTTCCGCCACCGTGACCACGAGCGGCAGAGAGAGGCATGCCAGCGTCAGCCCCGCTGAAAGCAGACAGGAGCCGAACTGCATAAAGACGACGAAGAGCGAGAGGCCGAAGAGACCGAAAATTACCGAAGGAACGCCCGCCAGCGAGCGGATCGATATCCTCATGAGTCTGACGATCCAGGTATCTTTAGCATACTCCGCGAAATAGAGCCCCGTCATGATGCCTACGGGAAGCACCACCCCCATTGAGACGAGCACCAGCTGCATCGTACCAACCAGCGGCGTCAGTATCCCGCCAGCCAGCATGCCGTCCTTGGGAGGCTCGGTGAGAAACTCCCATGAAAGGGTAGACGCGCCGTTCCTTATCAGGTAGACGGCGACCGCGCCGATAACCGCCACGAGCAGCAGCGCGAAGAGGCATAGGACGAGAGTCATCAGCCTGTCGTATATCTTGCGCATAAAAGTACGGTTCATCTCTTTGTACCTCTTTTTTCAATATAGAGTGAAGCCAGATTTATCATCAGCGTCATCACCAGAAGAATGAGCCCCGCGAAGAAGAGCGCGTAATAGTGGACGCTGCCCACCGGCGTCTCTCCCATCTCGGCGGCGATCGTCGAGGTGAGCGGCCGTACCGGCTCCGTAAACAGCGTGGGAATGATCGCCGCGCCGCCGGCGGCCATCAGCACGACCATCGTTTCGCCGAGGGCGCGCATCACGCCGAGGAGCACCGAGGCGATTATCCCGGGCAGCGCGCTGGGGAAGACCACCTTCTGTATCGTCTCCATCCTTGTCGCTCCGAGCGCGTAAGAGGCATCCCGAAGCTCAAGGGGGACCGTGGCGAGCGCCTCGTCAGAGAGTGAGGCGACCACCGGTATTATCAAAAATCCCAAAAGTATCGAAGCGTTGAGCAGGTTGAGCCCGCTCGCGATACCCAGCGTATCCTGCATCCAGGGCGCGATCAGCATCATGCCAATAAAGCCGAGGACTATCGAGGGCAGAAAGCCGAGTATCTCAAGCAGGACCTTGAAGAAGTTTCTCAGTTTGCGGGGAGCTATCTCCGCGGTAAAAACCGCGAGCGCGAGCGCCGCGGGTATTGCGATGATGCTGGAAAGAAGGGTGGCGGCGAGCGTTCCCGCTATAAGCGCCGCCATCCCCAGTGCTGGTGGTTCCTCAGTCGGATACCATTCTCTTGAAAAGAAAATCTCTTTAAGTGAAGCCGTTTTGAGTACCGGCAGCCCATTCGCGATCAGGAAGCCGAGAATGAAAACCAGGACGATGATTCCCGTCACCGCCACGCAGAAGACCGTGCGTGACATTATCCTGTCTCCCCTTCCTCCGAAGGCCTGTTTCTTCGCCGGCCGTTCGGCCTTTGTCAATGCACTCATGGGCTGTCCGTCCTCTCCTGTTGACGATAGGTTATTTCTTAAGCTCGCGGAGTGATACGAACCCAGTGCTGTTTACGATCTTCTGTCCGGCGTCGCTCTGCATGTACATGATGAAGTCAAGCACCTCGCCCTTGGGCCAGCCGTTTGTGAACATGTAGAGGTAGCGTGAAAGGGGATATTTGCCGTTGCGCGCGGTGGCAGCCGTCGCGCTCACGCCGTCGACCTGGAGCCCCTTGACCGTCTTGTTGACGTAGCCCATTCCCTCATAGCCGATCGCGTTTTTGTTCTTGCTGACCGAAGAGAGCATCGCGCCGCTTGAAGAGGCGACCTGGGCCTTCGGCGTCACGCGGGTCTTTTCGCCCTTATCCATGATCATCTCCTGCCAGGTGCCGTAAGTGCCGGAGCTGGTGTCGCGTCCGACGACTACGATAGGGGCGTCGGCGCCGCCGACCTCTTTCCAGTTCGTCACCTTGCCGGAGTATATATCCTTAAGCTGTGCGTGTGAGAGTCCCTTGACGGGGTTATCTTTGTGGACGATGGGGACGATGCAGTCGAGCGCGACCGCGAAGGGTACGGGATAGATATTCTTATCCATGCAGCTCTTGATCTCCGAATCCTTTATGAAGCGCGAGGCGTTCGCGATCTGGGCGCTGCCGTCGGCAAGCGATTTGAAACCGTTGCCGGTACCGGTGCCGGAGACGGAGAACTTGACTCCCGCGTTTTCCTTCATAAACTGCTCGACCGCCGCCTGTCCGAAGGGCAGGACCGTCGTAGAACCGTCCATTACGATCGGGGCCGCCATCGCCATCGTCGCGGCGGAAAGAACCACAAGTGCTATAAACGCTGTTACTAACTTTCTCATCTGTATTCCTCCTAAGTTGTTGTACCTAGGAGTATAGACTTACGATGTTAACGATGTGTTGAGCAAATGTAACAGGAACGTAACGTAAAAGAAAGGGGGATTTTCCGCGCTGTCAGCGGGCCGAACGGCTTATGGCCTCCATAACGCCGCCCGCTATCGAGAGGGATTTATCCGATATCGTAAAGCAGTAATCCGCCGCGCCGCGCGGGTCGACGTCGCCGATCTTCATATCATACCGGCACTCCACGGAGGGATGAATAAGACCGCGGATCACGCCGGAAATATTCGCCCGGACCGGATGCCCAGATATCTCGCCAAGCGTCTCGCCCGCCTCGACGGGGTCGCCGATACCTTTGCGGGGAACCAGACGTCCCTCCGCCGGAGCGCGCAGCAGCCTCTCGATACCGTAGCCCATGATCACGCCGGGCCTCTTAGTGTCGGGAATCGCCGCGCCCTTCGTGATTACCCGTCCCAGGCTGTGGCCGCGCATCGTCTCAATAACGTAAAGGACGTCCTCCGGCGCGCTGAAACCTGGGCCGAGGGCGATCGTCACGGGGGCCATACCGCGCTCCGTCCCCGTGGCACGCTTCGCCATGATCGCGTCAATGAGAATCCGCGGGCGAAGGGCAGCTATAGAATCGCCGCGCGGGTCGACCAGAACGCCGACGACGGCCGGATCAAATTCGTCAAGCGAGGAGATGAGGCGGCATTCCATATCCTCGACGCGGCAGCGTCCCTCATAGACGGCCTCGCAGACGGAGACGGCGCGGCGCACGGCCAGCGGATGCTCCGTCTCAAGCACAAGCACCGGAACGCCGGCCACGCGGAGCCGGTATATAACGCCGGTGGCGAGATCGCCGCCGCCTCTTACTATGACAGGGGAATCCTTAAATATATCCATAACGCTTTATC
Source organism: Cloacibacillus sp. (assembly GCF_020860125.1). Classification (NCBI taxonomy): domain Bacteria; kingdom Thermotogati; phylum Synergistota; class Synergistia; order Synergistales; family Synergistaceae; genus Cloacibacillus; species Cloacibacillus sp. The sequence continues at coordinate 59,987 of NZ_JAJBUX010000087.1, forward strand.
TTCTAAACTTCACGATCGTCACGCCATAGCCGCCCTCGCCGGGGCCGCCGAGATTATGCTCCGCGATATAGGGAACGCGCTTGCATAGCTCCTGCACCTCGCGGCGCAGAATACCCTCGCCGCGTCCGTGTATCACGGTGACGGTGTCATAACCGGCGCAGTAAGCCTGATCAAGATACTGCTCCACCATCGGGAGCGCCTCGTCTATCGTCATGCCGCGCACCATTATCGACGACGGCACGCCGACTGGACGCGAAACCTTTATCTGCACCTGGGCCTGCGGGGCCCTGTCAGGAGACTTTCTCGTGATCACCTTCAGCTTCGTGAGCGGCACCTCGATCTCCGCGATGCCCGCCTGTATACGGGCCTTCTTGCCCTTCACCTCTATCACCGTGGCGCTCTTGCTGGTGCCGATCACCTGCACAGTATCTCCGGCCTTCAGTTCATGGCTCGTAGCCGCAACGGACTCGACGCTCGTCTTCTGCTCCTCGCGCTTTATCGCAGATCTCTCTATCTTCTGGAAATGGCTGCGCTTCTTTTCAAGCTCACGGCGCGCCTCGGACTCCGCCTGCGCGTTCTCCATATTCTTTATCAGTGCGCGCGCCGAATCCTCGGCGTTGCGCACGATTGAAAGCGCCTTCTTGTCGGCGTTGGCGATCAGCGCGTCGCGCTTCTCCTCGATCGCCTTTATCTTCGCTTCGTAATCCTTTTCAAGTGCGGCCAGCTTCTTCCGCGAGGCCTCAACGGCGTTTGCCTCGCGTTCCAGCGCGGCGCGCTTCTCGTGAAGCTCGCCGATAAGATCCTCCATCGATATCTCGCGCCCGTTGATCGCCCGCTCCGCCCTCTCGATGATCGAGCGGCGCATGCCGAGCTTGCCGGCGATCAGCAGCGCGTTGCTGCGTCCCGGTATGCCGATCAAAATCCTATAGGTCGGCGAAAGCGTCGCGCTGTCAAATTCGACGCTCGCCGTCTCAATATCCTCGGTCGTCAGGGCAAAACGCTTTATCGGATTATGGTGCGTCGTGGCAAGGACAAGAGCCTTTTCCTCACGCAGCCAGTCAAGCAGCGCGATGCCGAGCGCCGCCCCCTCCTCAGGGTCCGTCCCCGCACCAAGCTCGTCAAGCATGACGACGGAACGCGGCGTCACCCGGTCAAGTATCTCCGTCACATGGGTGACATGCGCGCTGAATGTCGAAAGGCTCTGCTCTATGCTCTGTTCGTCGCCGATATCGGTAAAAAGCTCGCCGATGTCGCCGAGCAGGGAACCCTCCCCCGCCGGTATCGGGAAGCCGAGCCAGCCGAAGTAAATACAGACGCCCGCGGTCTTGAGCGCGACCGTCTTGCCGCCCGTGTTGGGGCCGGTAATGACGAGGATACGAAAATCCCCGCCGCACCTTATCTCTATCGGCACCGACCTGTCGCCGAGCAGCGGATGGCGGGCGCGGACGAAAGAAAAGAGCGTGCGCGGATCAAGATCCGGCAGACGCCACTTATATATACGCGTCATCTCGGAAAGCGCGTAGAAGAGATCCACCGTCCCGAGAACATTTTCCGTGTCAATGATACCCTTTTTGCGGTTGATCAGCTTTGCCGTGAACTCACGGAAGATACGCGTCTCCTCAAGCATCTCCTCGCCGTAAAGCTTGCTGTACTCGTTGTTGAGCGACAGCAGCGAACGCGGCTCCATATAGACGCTGTTCCCGGAGCCGGAGCGGTCTATGACCGAACCGGGGAACTGCGACAGCGCGTCCTGCCGGACAAGAAAGGCATAGCGTCCGTTACGCAGCGTAAGCACCCGCTCCTGGAGCATCCCCGCGATCGCGGGATCGTTCAGCAGCGCGTGTCCGCGGCGGCGCACGGTATCCTTGAGCCCCCGCATCTGCTGGCGCAGCGCGGAGAGCTTCTCCGAGGCGTAGTCGTAAAGATGGCCGTCGTCGTCGATGACGGCGAGCATCCGCGTCTCCTCCGAAAAGTCGCGCATATCGCGCAGCAGTATGCCGAAGTTCGGATACTCCTCGCGCGCGGCGGAGAGGGCCTCCCTCATCCTTCCCGAAAGGGTGAGCAGCAGACGTATCTTCACCAGCTCCTCGCCGGAGAGCAGGCCGTTCTCCTCCGCCATCTCAAGCATAAAAGCGACGGAGACTATATCATTTATCCACGGCAGTTCTCCCTTATAGCCGCGGTATCTTTCCACATCCATATAGAGCGCCTGACGCCGCTTAAGCTCCGCCATATCGAAAGCCGGAGCGATATTCCGCGCCACAAGCGCCCCTATCTCACTGCGGCAGCGCCGTGAGACCAGTTCCATCACCTTTGAAATTTCCAGACTGCTGTAGGCAGCTTTTTCTATAAACATTTTGTTCCTGCTTTTAATCTTCTCAAATTATTAACCAACGTACCTTCCGCTGATTAGATGTGTCAGCCGCTAAGCGAGCTGGGGCGAAGGCGTATATCAATAAGTCGGAGCCTCCGGCCTGGGCCGCGCGTGACACATACGGTACATCTAACCGGCGGCGCTTAAGTACGGCCGGGAGTGGGATCATACCCCTCCGGCCCCCCGTCGCCAGTCCGGTAGGGCCTCAATATCTGCTCCAGCGTGCCGTCCGGCAGCGTCGTGCCCTCCGGCAGCAGGTCAAGGTCGATAAACATCGCGCGGAACTGCGGCCAGCTCCGCCCCGCGTAACGCAGGATATCGCTCTGCGACATCCAGGTCGGAGTGACTACCGGCGCGAGCAGCAGCCCACCCGTTATCACCACATAGACCACGATCACGCTCTTGATGACGCCGGAGAAAAGCCCCAGAAGCTTGTCTATCCCTCCGAGACTTGCCGCGCCGATGAGACTCTTCAATATCATGCGCAGCATCGCCGCGATGAGCGTCACTGAAAGCCAAATCAGCACCGCCGCCGCGGCCTGCGCCATATAGGCGTTGAGCCCCATCGTCACGGACAGAAAGCGTCCGATTCCCCCGGAGTAATGAAAGGAGAGGTAAAACGAGGCGAGAAAGCCCACAAGCGTTATCACCTCTCCGACAAAACCACGAAAGGAACCCCGGATGATAAAATAGCACCCGAGGATGATAAAAAATATATCCCAATAGTTCCAGCCGCTAAGGCTCACACGGGATCACTGTCCTGTTCGCTGAATTTATCCGATATCTCACCGATACGGAGGCTCAGCTCTTCCACCTGATGAGAGAGCGCCATAAGGGCGAGAAAGAGCCGTTCGTCCTGGCTGAGATTCGGAGGAAAGGCCTCCACCAGTTCCCTGGCGCTCTCAACGATACGGAAGAAACGCGCCGCCTCCAGCTTTGTGGTCAGCGTGTATCTCTGACGGCCTATCCAGAAGGAATACTTTCCGTCGCCTAAAGATTTGATCTCGTGCGTTTCATCCATCGGTTAAGAGTTCCCGCCGCTTACTGCCGCTCTTCGTTCGCAGCAGTCTGTTCCTGGGCCGTCAGCTTGCCCATGCGTCCGAGGAGCCCCTCGAGGCAGCTTCCGAGTTCTTCCTTCTCGGCCCTGCTCGCCGCCACCAGCTTCTCGGCATCCTCCTGGAGCTGCATGATCTCAAGATCGCGGTCCTCTATTATGCCCTTAAGCTCGGCTATCTCGCGGCAGAGCGTGTCGTTCTTCGCCTTCATGCCGCTAAGCATCTCCTCAAGACGGTCAAGCGCCTCGTTGACCCTTTCAAACTGTTCCATCATTTTCTAAGCACCTCCAAAATTCTTTCGTCCGTGAGATCATCCCAGAGGGGAGAAAATCTCCCCTCTAGTCTATCAGACTATTGTGCTCCGCGGACATCGCCGCCGAATTTTTTGCCGATCTTTTTGATTACCTGTTTTGAAACATTCTCTATCTGCTCGGAGGTGAGAGTCCCACCGTCGGAGCCGACCCAGATCCTGAATGAGACTGATTTGCGTCCCTCTCCCACCTGCGCGCCGCGGTACTCGTCGATAAACCTCACATCCCTGACAAGCTCGGCCTTTCTCGCGATGGCCTCGATCTCCGACCAGGCCACATTCTCGTCAAAGACGATCGAAAGGTCGAAATCCGCGAGCGGGTACTCCGGCAGATGGGTAAACTCGTTCTGGCGCGAGGGCAGCGGAACCAGCTTTTCAACATCCAGCTCGAAGACCACCGCGAGGCTGCGCTTGATGCCGGAGGCCTTGGCGCACTTCGGAGAAACGAGCGCGAGCGATCCGATCATCTCCTGCCCCTTCATGACGTTGACCCAGAGCTTCTCATCGGCCCACAGAGGCTTCTTCAGCTGGGCAAAGCCAAGCGGCTCCATCTGCGCGGCGCGGTGCATATACTCCAGCACACCCTTGGCCTCGCGGAAGAGCTGCCTCGCGTCGCCGCCTACGAAGGCCCCTCCGAGGTGGCGCGCCATCTCGGGAAGAAGCTCTCCGGCCTCCGCGGCCGCCTCGCTGACGCTGTGGAAATTCCGGTTGAAAAAGACCTGCGTCATCTCAAAGAGGCGGAAATCCGTGAAATAGCGGATATTCGTCGACACCGCCTTCAGCAGGCCGGGGACGAGCGTGGAGCGCAGTTTCGCCTCGTCGGGCGCGGGCGGCGTCGAAAGTTCAAGCATCTCCTCCGTATCCGCGCCGGCGGCGGCGACAAACTCGTCCCCGATCCACGGATAGGTGAAAACCTCCTGCATATTGCAGCGGAAGGCGAGATACTCGCGTATCGCGCGCTCCATATCGGGGACCCGCTGATTGACCGCCCTGTCGAGCAGCACCGTCGGCGGCGAGAACTCAAAATTCTCATAGCCCATGAGGCGCGCGACCTCTTCGAGAATATCGTCGGGCAGCGAAATATCGCCCGTGGAACGCCACGAGGGCGCTTCAACGAGGAGGCTGCCGCCGCGAACCTCGGTCTTGAAGCCGAGCAGCGAGAGAATACCGACGATCTCCTCCGAGGAGATATCCTTTCCCAGACGCCTGCGCAGGAAGCCGAGATCCACCTCGACCCGGGCCCTTTCAAGCGGCCGTGGATAGACATCCGTATGGGCCGTTATCCGCATCTCGGGGAAATATTTTTTGAAGGCCTCCACTGCGATCACCACCGCGTCGTCAACGCGCTGCGGGTCAAGGCTCTTCTCATAACGCGCCGAGGCCTCCGTGCGCACGTCAAAGCGCTGCGAAGTACGGCGGATGCCGAGAGCCTCGAAGTTCGCGACCTCTAAGATAAGCTCCGTCGTATCATCCAGAATCGAGTCGAGCTTTCCGCCCATGACCCCCGCAAGCCCCACCGGCGACTTCTCGTCGGCGATGACGAGGTCCTCCGTCGTGAGGTCGAGCGTCTCTCCGTCAAGCAGCTGCAGCTTCTCTCCCTCATAGGCGCGGCGCACATAGATGCCGCCCGCGATATGCTTCCGGTCGAAGCCGTGGGTCGGCTGCCCCGTGGCAAGCATCACATAGTTCGTGATATCCACGGGAAGATTGATGGGACGCATACCAACGCGCCAAATCAGGCTCTTGAGCTCAAAGGGAGAAGGGACGTTTTTGATATTCTCTATCACAAGGCCGGCGTAACGGGCGCAGCGCTCCGTATCCTTTATCTCGACCTTCAGCTCCTCCGTTATGCCGGTGAACTCCGCCGCCTCGATCGGCTTCAGCGGGCACTTGTAAATGGCGGCAAGCTCGCGCGCCATTCCATAGTGGCCCCACAGGTCGGGGCGGTTCGTCATCGATTTGTTGTCTATCTCAAGAATGATATCGTCAAGGCCCAGAGCCTCGGCGAGAGGCGTGCCAGGTTTCGCTTCAAAATCGCTGAGATCCATTATTTCAGAGTGCCGCGTCGTCGGGAAAAGCTCCGCGAGACCGATCTCGCCCGAGGCGCAGATCATGCCGAAGCTCATCACGCCGCGCAGCTTCGCGGGCTTTATCTCGATGGGGTCACCCTCGCCGTGCCACTTCACCCAGGCGCCGGGCTTCGCCACGGCGACGAGCTGCGCGGGGGCGAGATTCACGCCGCCGCAGACGATCGTCGAGGGCGCGGGGTCGCCCACGTCCACCGTGCAGACGCGCAGCTTATCGGCGTCGGGATGCGGTTCCACGGTCAGGATGCGCCCCACGACAAGCCCCGCGAGATTATCGGCGAGGCTTACGGCGTCCTCGACCTCCACCGTCGACATCGTCAAATCATATGAGAGCTTGGCCATCGTCAGATCGGCAGGAAGGTCGGCATATTTCTTTATCCAGTTTAATGATAACTTCATAATATCACCCTCCTACTTGAACTGCTTCAGGAAACGCAGGTCGGCGCTGTGGAAGAGACGTACGTCGTCCACGCCGTAACGCATCATCACAAGACGGTCAAGGCCGATATTGATATAAAAGCCCGACCATACAGATGGGTCCAGTCCCGCCGCCTTGAGCACGTTGGGGTGCGGCGTGCCGCCCGGCATCACCTCTATCCAGCCGACATGCTTACAGACGCGGCAGCCCGCGCCGCCGCAGACCTGACACTTCATGTCTATCTCAAAACCCGGCTCGACGAAGGGGAAAAATCCGACACGCATACGCACGTCGACCTCGTGGCCGAAAACCTTTTCAAGTATCGTCTTAATCAGGACCATGCCGGAGGCAAAAGAAAAATCCTTATCGACGATGAGCGCCTCATACTGGAAAAAGGCGCGCTCGTGGCGGGCGTCCGTCGTCTCATTGCGGTAGACGCGGCCCGGGTAGACGAAACGCGCGGGCGCTCCGTGCTCGCGGAGGTAGCGGACGCTGGCCCCCGTGAGATGCGGACGCAGACACAGCCGCTTCGCGCCGCGCTCATCGTCGTGTCCCTTGAGCCAGTAGGTGTCCATACTCTCGCGGGCCGGATGCTCGGGAGCGAAATTCAGGTTGTCAAAGGCAAACTTCTCGCTCGTTATCTCGGGCTCGGCAAAGACCTCGAAGCCGAGAGAACGGAAGGCGTCGTTAAGATCGTAGCACATCTGTGTGACCGGATGCAGCCCCCCCTGAAACGGCTCAATGCCGGGAACCGTGATATCCGCGGCTCCCTCAAAGGCGGAGAGCGTGTCCAGCAGCTCCGAATTGCGGTTCTCCACCGCTTCGCTGATGATCTGCTTCACCTCGTTGGCCGCCTGTCCCAGCACCTTGCGAAGCTCTGGCGCGGCCTGTCCCACGCTCTTCAATATCTCTGTCAGCTCGCCCTTGCGTCCGATAAGGTTAGCGCGGACCAGCTGTAGTTGATCGGGCAGAGAACTTTGCGCTATCTTTTCCAGTCCCGCCTCTTTTATCTTCTCAAGGTGTTCAAGAAGGCCGCCGTCTCCGCCCTGCGGCCCCTTAGTTCCATCGTGTTCCTGCATAAATCCTGCCTCCTGCAAGCGGCGCTATTGCGACGCGCCTGGTAAATTTATCTCCTTCATATCGATGAGGCCGGAGACGTCGCTCTTATCAATAAGCCTGTCCATCTCCTCGACATGCCCCAGCACCCACATCCGGTCCCCCTTCTCAAAGGGACGCGTGGGCAGAGGCGTATGCTGCATGCCCTCATACTCCATAAGTATAACAATAACTTTGTATTTTTGTGAAAATTTAAGCTCCGCCATATCACGGCCGATCATCTCCGGCAGCGGCTGGATCTTTCCGAGTACGAAATTGCCGCCGTCGATGCGAGTGAAGGCAGAATACCACGGATAGACGAGCAGCTCGCCGATACGCGAACCCATATCCCACTCCGGCGAGATCACCTTATGCGCGCCTACGCGCTCAAGCACCTTCGCGTGCAGCTTATTCGAGGCGCGCGCGACCACCACCGGCACCCCCATATCGACAAGCAGCGAGGTGCAGAGAATACTGTGCTCCACCGCCTCGCCGATCGTCACCACCGCCACGTCGACCTGGGTGGCCCCGATCTTGCGCAGAGAACTCTCATCGGTGACATCCAGCTGCGCGGCGACGGCGATCTTATCGGAAAGCTCCATGACCGGGCCGGGCATACTGTCGATACCGATGACGTTCTGGCCAAGATTCGCCAGCTTTTCACAGAGCGCGGTCCCGAAACGGCCGAGGCCGATAATCAGAAAACTCTTCTTCTTTTTTCTATCCATGGATAACACCCCTTTAACCTATCGGAATATGCGTACTAGGATAATGTATCCCCGAATCCCCGTCTGCGGTAACCAGCGTGGAGATGAATGAGTAAAGCCCCACCCTTCCCCAGAACATCAGAAGCGTTATCACGAGCTTCCCCGCCGTGGAGAGCTCCGTGGTGATGCCGACCGTCAGCCCGACCGTGCCGAGCGCCGAGGCTACCTCAAAGATTATCGACGAAAACGGCATCTCCTCTATCAGCGTAAGCAGCATCGAACCCGCAAGTATCGTAAAAAGATAGATCGCGATCACCGAAAGCGCGCGGCGCTCCGTGCGCTCCGAAATGCCGCGGTTCAGGAAGGTCGGCTCGCCGCGCATATGCAGCTCGCTCCAGACGGAGACCGCCAGCACGCCGAAGGTCATCGTCTTTACGCCGCCGCCGGTCGAAGCCGGAGAGGCTCCTATTATCATCAGCACGATCATAATGGCCTGGCCAAGCCCGGAGAGCGCGCCGCTCGGCACCGTCTCAAAACCGGCAGTCCTCGCCGTGACGCTCGCGAAAAGGGCGTTCCAGACCTTAGCCCACGCGGGGAGGTCCTTAAAGGCGGCGTTCCAGTCCGAGAGCATAAGCAGCGCCGTGCCGCCAACCAGCAGACCGCCGGTTATCAGCAGCACCAGCTTCACGTAGACGGAGAGACAATGCCGCTTACGGCACTTAACATAATTCGCGCACTCGGCAAACACTGGAAAACCCAGCCCGCCCATGACGATCAGCGACATCACCGTCCCGGGGATGATCAGCGTCGTCTTATAATCGTGCAGTCCGCCGATGCAGGGAGAAAAACCCGCGTTGCAAAAGGCGCTCACCGAATGAAAGACCGCCAGATAGGCGGCCCGCAGCACATCTTCGCCGCCGAGCAGAAAACCGGCAAACATCACGATGCTGCCCAGCCCCTCGAAGAAAAGCGTGTACCTTATCACCGTGAAAAAGAGCGTGATCGCCCCCTGCACGCCGTCTACACCTAGCCCTCCAAGAAAGAAGATGCGGCTCCGCAGCCCTATCCTGCGCCCCACGGCGATAGAGATCAGCATCATCCCCGTCATGATCCCGAGGCCGCCGATCTGGATGAGCCCCATCATAATTATCTGCGATAGCAGGCCGAAATCCGTTGCGATATCCACGACGCCAAGCCCCGTGATGCAGACCGCCGACGTCGCCATAAAGAGCGCGTCGACGGGCGAGAGGGGCTTGGCGTAGACAAAATTATTAGAGAGCCATAAGAGAAAGGCTCCCGCCAGTATTACCAGCAGGAACCCTGAAAGTATGACTCTTTCCACCTTGTAAGAGGTATGAAAACGCAACGTCTTCCACACTCGCTACATAAAAAACAGGTCTATTTACAGAGCCGCGCGCGCCTTTTCAACAAGCTGTGCGAAGGCGGGCGCGTCATTGACGGCGAGGTCGGCGAGCATCTTGCGGTTTATCGTGATGTTCGCTCTCTTGAGGCCGTTGATGAGCGCGCTGTAGGCGATGCCGTTCACGCGGGCGGCGGCGTTGATACGGACTATCCACAGTTTGCGGAAGTCACGCTTCTTGAGCTTGCGGCCTGCGAAGGCGCTCGTAAGCGCGTGCAGGTAGGCTTCGCGGGCGCGGCGGTAGACATTCTTCTTGCGGCCCCAAAAACCCTTCGTGATGCTGTATAATTTTTTCTGCTTATTGCGGCTGGCGCTGGATCCCTTTACTCGCATTATATGTCACTCCTTGAAATTTATCTGATTAACCGAAGCTGCGCTTTACGCGTAGGGGAGCATCTTCTTTACGTGCGCCTCTACCCCTGTCGGGAGAATACCCTTCTTCCTCAGCGTACGGAGACGCTTTGAGTTCTTTGAAGAAAGAAGATGTCCGCGGCCGCTCTTCTTAAAGCTCACCTTGCCCGAACCGGTTATCTTAAAGCGCTTTTTCGTTGCGGAATGTGTTTTCATCTTAGGCATGTTGCTTGTCCTCCTCTAATATTCTTACCCCAGAGAGGGTAACTTGAATTTTATATCTGGTCGGCGTCGGGCAGAACGTCCTTCTTGACCCTCTGCGCCTTCACCGGAGCCGCGGCGCTTCCCTCCGTCTGGGGCTTGGGCTCCGCGGCGGTCTCCGGCTTCTTCACCGGGGCCTCGGCGGCGGGCGCTATCATGATCCTCATGTAAGAGCCCTCCATGCGCGGTTCCATCTCTACCTTGCCGAACTCGGAGACGGCGGCGATGACTTTTTTCAAAACCTCGCGCCCTCTGTCGAGGAAGGCCATCTCACGTCCGCGGAAGAAAATGGATACCTTGACGCGGTGTCCCGCCAGAAGGAAGGTCTGGATCGCCTTCACCTTGAACTCATAGTCATGCAGGTCTATCTTCGGACGCATCTTGATCTCTTTGACGACCTGGTTCTTCTGTTTCTTACGCGCGTCCTTGTCGCGTTTTTGCTGCTGGAAGCGGAACTTCCCGTAATTCATAATGCGGCATACGGGCGGCTTCGCCTGGGGCGCGACCTCAACGAGGTCCAGCTCCGCGGCCTCGGCCATCTTGAGAGCTTCCTGAATACTTACCACTCCGCGCTTGGCGTTTTGCTCGTCAATGAGGAGAATTTCCGGCGATCTTATCTCGGAATTTACGCGGGGTTCGTCTTCCCTTGTGTTTGCTATGGTATTGCACCTCCTGAAAAATTTATCTGCTCATACAAAAAGAGCCCGGATACATAAGAATGCACCCTGGCCCTTGAAATATCTTCACGGGGGCGGCCTGACAACTGAAAGCGTCAGCAGGCGAGAGGGGCATCCTCTGCTTAAAACCCATTGATACCAATCAACTGAAAAATACTACCACAACGCACCGCGATATGCAAGCGCCGCGAACGAAATATCAGGGTAAACGCATCAATAATGGCCAGCGGCAGGCCCAAAAGACGCTCGACTCCGGGTCAAGCCCGGAGTGACTGAAAGACGGCTTGGTTTTATTTTGCCGCTCCGGCCTCCGAGCCGGAGCCTGGCGGCGTTGGGAGTTATCCTGTCGTTACGAATCAAGCCCGGATGGGCGGGAGGGTGGCTCTCTCGTCGTCTCCGGACTTGATTCGTGGCTTAGTCTTTCTGACTTGCCTTATACATTCAGTGTTGCTTTTTTTGCCTTTGTTTTACTTATTTTGCTTTGCCCCGCCCTGTCTCTCTTGCCGTGTCCTGCCGTTTTTGCTTGTCTTACCTGTTTTTATTCTATCCTGCCTTATTCCTTTTTCGTCTTACCTTTTCTTCCTCCATGCCAGCGGCAGGAGGGCGAGGAGCGCAAGCGCTCCGAGGCCGACACCGCATCCGCCGCCGGAACCGCCGCCGCCGTTGTTTTCGATGGAGTTCCAGAGGACCTTATACTGGCTCCTGGGGTCGCGCTGTTCAGAGGCGAAGAGGTAGGGCGAGAAGGCCCGTACCGCCACGCCGTAGTTGTAGTCGCAGTTTTTCGGGTCGTAGACGAAGCTGAATGTGCGCTCCTCCCCCGCCCTGATGAGGGGGAATTCCGTCGCTCCAAGCAGCGAGCGGTTGACGCCTCTTTTGCCCGCCAGCAGCCCTACGCGCAGCAGAGGCACGTAGTTTATCTCTTTTTCTTTGCCGCCGA
>NZ_JAJBUX010000088.1 GCF_020860125.1 Cloacibacillus sp.
GAAATATCAGCTAATATAAATTGACATTATCAAAATATATTACTATAATTTGATTACATTAAAAATATCTTTTGTCATTTTTTGATTCTATAAAAATTATATTTTGCGCTAAGGGATCAACATAAAATTTTAAGAGGTGATAATCCTGAACAAGTCGTTAGAAATGGATTTTTCCCGGGTAGGCTACTCCAATAAGATACGCGAAGTTGCTTTGGGAACAAAAGATATCTCATTGGAGGAGTTTATTGCCGTCGTGCGGTACGGCAGCAGAGTGGTCCTAACAAGGGAATATCTTGAGAGGGTGACAAAATCACGCAGCCTGGTGGAAAAATTTTTGGCGGAGAACCGGGCGATCTACGGTCTGACCACGGGGTTCGGCGATAATGTACGCAGGGTGATCCCGCAAAATGAAGCGGAGCTGCTTCAGCGTAATATCATACGTTCTCACTCCGTATCCGTCGGAGAACCGCTTTCCGAAGAGGGGGTGCGCGCCCTCTGGCTGATGCAGCTTTTGAGCCTTGGGCGCGGCTATTCCGGCATCCGTCCCGAGGTCTTACAGCTGATTGCCAATTGCCTTAACAAGGGCATTTTTCCCGTCGCGCCGGCTGAGGGATGCATCCAGAACCTGCCGGTCGAAGGTTATGTGAACCTGGTGCTGATGGGTGAGGGACAAGCTTGGTATGGAGGCCGGCTTATGTCGGGAGCCGATGCTCTGACCGCAGCGGGGCTGAGACAGATCTCTCCGGCCTGCAAAGAAGGGCTCTGCCTTACTAACGGCATCAACGGCGCCACAGGCGTCGCGCTTATCGCCCTTAATGATTCTATCGTGGCGGCGCAGACGGCGGATATCGTTGGGACGATGGCCTATGAGGTATTGCGCGGCACGCTTCTCGCCTGTGATCCAAGGCTGCATTCCGTGAAGGCTCATGCGGAGCAGGCAGGGGCCGCGGCGAATGTGAGAATGCTACTGCATGACAGCGAGATCGCGAAAAATTCCCTTCATTTAAGAGTTCAGGACCCTTATGTTATTCGTTGTCTGCCGCATGTGCACGGAGCCGCTAAACGGTTTATTAAAGATGTGGCCAGAAGCCTCCTGCGCGAGATGTTATCCTGCAACGACAATCCCGTAGTTTGGCCCGAAGATGGCGGCGAAGGTTTGATGGGGTCAAATTTTGACGGTACATACACCGGAGCGGGAGCCGATATTCTCTGTATGGCCTGTGCCAACCTCGCGAAAATATCCGAGCGCCGTACCGATAAGCTGACCAATCAAAGTCTGAGCGGCGGTTATCCGGCATTTCTCGCACAAACTCCCGGCGTGGACAACGGTTATATGATCCCCCAATACACGGCGGCAGGGTTGGTTGGGGAGATTCGCGGACTCTGTATCCCCGCCACCGGCGACAGTATTCCTGTCAGTGCCAACTGGGAAGACCCGATCAGTATGGCGTGGTGGGCGGCGATGAAGGCGGTAGACGTTACCCGTAAACTGCATTACATACAGGCTATAGAGCTGATGGTCATGGCCAGAGCCTTTGACCTGACGCCGGCCGAGGCGGGAAGGTTTTCCAGCATTACGACGCTGGTGCACGATAAAATTCGCGCCAAGGTCCCCTACGTGAACGGAGACAGATATTTCTCTCCCGATATAGAAGAAATCTATTCGCTGGTATCGGACGGGAATATTGTCAGAGAAGTTCAGTCCGTCACAGGCCCGCTTGTATTTTAAAAGGCCGCGGGGATATTGGAAAGGAGAAAAACCATGGAACAGATCGCCAAACTGGATTTTTCAAAGATCAGTAAGGCCAGCCAAATAAAAGAGGTATGTATAGGGCAGGAGCCTCTGCCTCTCGAAGAATTTATCGCCGCGGCGCGGTATGGGGCGAAGGTGCGATTCTCAAAAGAATACATCGAAAGGGTTGTCCGTTCACGCAGGCTGGTGGAAAAAATCCTCGACGAGAACAGGGTCGTCTACGGACTCACGACGGGATTCGGCGACAATGTGCGCACCATTATTCCGCAGGATGAGGCGGTGCAGCTTCAATATAATATTCTGCGCTTCCACGCCGTCTCCGTCGGCGAAGCAATGCCGGAAGAGGGAGTGCGCGCCATCTGGCTCATGCAGTTGCTGAGCCTTGGTATGGGATACTCGGGCATCAGATTTGAGATGCTGGAGTTGATTGCCAAGTGCCTGAACGCCGGAGTTTATCCCTTTGCGCCCAGGTACGGCTCGGTACAGGCGCTGGTAATAGAGGCGCAGATGAACCTTGTCCTCATTGGAGAGGGAAAGGCCTGGTATAAGGGTGAACTTCTGGACGGATGCGAAGCGCTTGAACGCGCAGGCCTCGCCCCGCTGACCCCCAGCTGTAAAGAGGGGCTGTGTCTGACTAACGGTTCCAACTCGGCGACGGCGTTGGCGGCGCTGGCCCTGTACAACGCAGTCATTGCGGTACAGACGGCCGATATCGCGGCGGCGATGTCCTATGAAGCGCTTAAAGGAAATATCCTTGCCTGCGACGAAAGGCTCCACTCGCTGAAAGAGCATCCCGACCAGTCTCTGTGCGCGGATAATATCCGCCGACTTCTCGGCGACAGCGGTATCATCCGTGAGAATAAGGGAAAACACGTACAGGACCCGTTGGTGCTCAGGTCTGTGCCCCAGATGCACGGAGCCGTTAAGTGTTATATAAAAGACGCCGGCCTCAATATTATGGAAGAGATGGCCTCATGCAGCGATAACCCGATCCTCTGGCCAGAGGGAGACGACGGCGTGGCCCTTATGGGGGCGAACTTCGACAGCACCTTTTCCAGCGGCGCCGCCGACATCATTTCGATCGCCTCGGCGAATCTGGCCAAGCTGCTTGAGCGCAGAATAGACAAGCTTACAAACCGCAACTTCAGCGGCTATCCTGCTTTCCTGGCGGAAAATCCCGGCGTGGACAACGGTTATATGATAATTCAGTATACGGCGGCGGGACTTGTCAACGAAATAAGGGGCCTTGCCCTTCCGGCAACTGCCGACAGTATCCCCACCTGTGCAAACTGGGAGGATCCGGTAAGCATGGGGCTTCTCGCCTCGCAGAAGGCCTGGGATATATCGCAAAAGCTGCAGTATATAGTCGCCATTGAGTTGATGGTGACTTCGCGTGCTTTCGACATTTTTAAAGAGGGCGAAGGTCGTTTCGCCTCCGCCACCAAGGCCGTACACGACAAGGTCCGCGAAGCGGTCCCCCCGCTTACCGGTGACCGCCACCTGACGCCGGAGATAGAAAGAGTCAAGGAGATGGTGGCTGATGCGGAGTTCATCCGCACCGCAGAGGCCTATGTCGGTGTCCTTAGTTTCTAGGGATTTTACGCCGCATAGCAGCAGCGAAGAGAAAGGAGAACAGCAATGGACGAAGTCTCTGTACTTGTTCCTTCAAAGATAGGGAGAGCGGATAAAATAAAAAAAGTCACACTCGGCCCCGGACCGCTGAGTCTGGAGGAGTTTATCGCCGTCGTGCGGTACAATGCCGAACTTGTTTTTTCTCCTGAGTATATAGAGAGAGTTTCGGCATCACGCGAACTCGCGGAAAAATTCCTTGCCGAAAACCGTAAGATATATGGTCTTACCACTGGCTTTGGAGAAAATGTCAGTCGTATAATCCCTCAGGACGAAGCCGTGCAGCTGCAGGTGAACATCCTGCGTTCACACGCGGTGTCTGTTGGCAAGCCGCTTAAAAGGGAGGCGGTGAGGGCCGTGTGGCTGATGCAGCTGCTGAGTCTGGGCAAAGGTTATTCGGGCATTCGCCTTGGGGTCCTTTCGCTCATCGCCGAATGCTTGAACCGCGGCGTGACCCCCTATGTTCCCGGTGAAGGTTCTGTCCAATATCTGGCTATAGAAGCGCAAACCAATCTTGTCCTCATGGGTGAGGGACGTGCCTGGTATGAGGGAGAGCTTTTACCTGCGGCGGAGGCTCTTGCCCGCGCCGGTCTCAAGACCTTTATCCCCGCCTGTAAGGAGGGATTGTGCCTGACCAACGGCGCGAATTCGGCGACGGGACTGGCCGCGATTGCGCTCTATGACTGTGCTGTCGCCGTACAAACCTCGGATATCGCGGCGGCGATGTCTTATGAGGCGTTAAGGGGAAATATCCTTGCCTGCGATCCCAGGCTGCATTCGTTGAAGGAACACCCCAACCAGGCTGCCTGCGCGAGAAATATTATGAAATTGCTGGCAGACAGCGGCATCGCCGCCAAATATAAGGGCGTGCGTGTTCAGGACCCGCTGGCGCTGCGTTCCGTACCTCAGATGCACGGCGCCGTCAAATGCATGGTGCAGGACGCTTCAAGGGATATCCTTGAGGAGATGGCCTCATGCAGTGATAATCCGATCCTCTGGCCTGGCAGGGATGAGGAACTTGGTTTGATGGGAGCAAATTTTGACGGTACATACCCGAGCGGTGCGGCGGACATTCTCTGTGTGGCGGCGGCCAACCTCGGCAAACTTGTCGAAAGGCGCGTCGATAAACTGACTAACCGCCATTTCAGCGGCTATCCGGCCTTCCTTGCGGAAAACCCGGGGGTTGATAACGGCTACATGATCGTCCAATATACGGCAGCCGGTCTGCTGAATGAAATAAGGGGGCTGGCGCTGCCGTCGACCGCCGACAGCATCCCCACATGCGGCAACTGGGAAGACCCCGTCAGCATGGGCTGGTGGGCATCGCGCAAGGCATGGTACGTAGGTAAAAAGATAGAGTATATCCAGGCCATAGAGATAATGACGCTCTGCCGGGCCTTTGATATGATGCCCGCCGGTGAGGCGCCGTTTTCCTCCGCCACTCGGGCGGTGTATGAAAAGGTCCGCGAGGTTGTTCCTCCAGTCAGTGGAGACCGCCATTTTGGACCCGATATCGAAAACGTCTTTAAACTGGTCCGCGACGGAGAGATGATCAAGGCCGCGGAAGGGGTAACTGGGACACTGGAATTCTAGGATGCGTATCCGTATGGCAAGAATATTTGATAAAGGGCGAAAAGAGAGGGTGCATCTATGGAACATATAGCTACTCTTGATCCTTCCAAAATAGGAAGGGCGAATGAAATAACACAGGTGACGATCGGCGCCGGAGCCGTCCCATTGGAAGAATTCGTCGCCGTTTCCCGCTATGGGGCGAAGCTCGTCCTCTCGCAGGAATACCTTGAGCGAGTTACGAGGTCCAGGGCGCTGGTAGAGAAATTTCTTGCGGAGAACAGGGCGATCTATGGACTGACGACAGGTTTCGGAGACAACGTGAGAAAGGTTATACCACAGGAAGAGGCAGTACAGCTGCAGCTGAATATTCTGCGCTCGCACGCCGCCTCCGTGGGAAAACCGCTTTCCGCCGAATGTGTTCGGGCTAACTGGCTGATGCAGCTCTTAAGCCTGGGCAGAGGTTATTCGGGGATACGCCCCGAGATGTTGTCTCTCATCGCGGATTGCCTGAACGAAGGCGTCGTCCCTTACGCGCCGGCTGAGGGGTCCATCCAGTCTCTTTCAGTGGAAGCGAATATAAATCTCGTGTTGATCGGAGAAGGGCGCGCTTGGTACAAAGGAGAGCTTCTAAACGGCAGAGAAGCTTTGGAAAGAGCCGGTTTAAAGCCTCTGATGCCTGCCTGTAAAGAGGGGCTTTGTCTTACTAACGGTATCAACGGAGCTACCGGTATCGCGCTGATCGCTCTTTATGACAGCCTTGTCGGCGCGCAGACCGCCGATGTCGTGGCGGCCATGGCTTATGAGTCGCTGCGGGGAACGATCATGGGATGCGATGCGCGGCTGCACTCGCTCAAATATCACTCCGAACAGAGCGGAAGCGCGGAGAACATTAGAAACCTGTTGGCGGACAGCGGCATTATGGCTAAATATAAAAACGCTAGAGTTCAGGATCCCTATATTCTGCGGTCGATCCCTCAGGTACACGGAGCGGCGAAACGTTTTTTGCGCGACGCCGCGACCTCGCTGCTGCGCGAGATGGCTTCATGCAATGACAACCCCATTGTCTGGCCGGAGGACGGAGACGGAGACGGGCTGATGGGCGGCAACTTTGACGGTACATATACCGGTGCCTACGCCGACACCATCTGCATTGCCGACGCCAATCTGGGAAAATTTTCCGAACGCCGCATGGACCGGCTGACCAACAGGCATTTTAACGGCGGCTATCCTCCGTTCCTTGCGGAAAAGCCCGGGGTGAACAACTGTTATATGATAGCTCAATATACCTCGGCCGGTCTAGTTAGCGAAATACGCAGCCTGTGCATCCCTGCTACGGGGGACAGTATCCCGGTAAGCGCGAACTGGGAGGATCCGATCCCGATGGCGTGGTGGGCGGCGATGAAAGCCGCGCAGGTCGCGGAAAAACTGGAATACCTGCTGGCTATCGAACTTATGGCGCAGGCCAGGGCCTTTGACCTGACGGATACCTCCGTACACGGGACATTTGCCAAGGCGACGATGAACGTACACGACCTCATAAGGACGAAGATCCCGCCTGTAACGGAAGACCGTCATTTCGGGCCGGAGATCGAGACGGTTTATCAGCTGGTCAAGCACGGAGATATATTGAAGACGGCGGAAAAAGAATCAGGAACGTTGAAATTTTAAGGTTTCATCTATACTGGCAGTTATTTGTTCTAAAAATATCATATATTATGGAGGGGCATTTGAAGTATGAAAACTGGCAAAATTTCGGTATTTACAGCGGCACTGTTGGCGATGGTTTTCATCACGGGCGGAATGGCGGAGGCTAAAAAGCCGATCACGCTTAAATTCGCCGGTATCAACCCGGTAGAACATTCGTCTACGGTAGAGATGAAAAAGATGGCGAAGAATATTGAAAAAGAGACGAACGGGGAGGTTAAGGTCAGAGTATTCCCCGCTGGGCAGCTCGGTGACTACACACTGGTATACGAAGAAATTACCAAGGGCACGATCGATATGGCGCTTATTCCCATACCGACCGAATATGAGCCGAAACATCAGATAACGCTGGTGCCCTGCCTCGCCAAGGATTATAACGACGTCAAAAAGATTTTTGCTAAAAATGGCTGGCTATACAACACGGTGGATAAACTCCATAAAAATTTAGACGTCGTATTTCTCGGTTTTCAAATCGAGGGCTTTGGCGGTATAGGATCTGTCAATAAGATAAATGATCCATTGAATCCCAAAACGCCGAAGAATATGCTTTGCCGCATATCGACGATGGAGTTGGATAAATTTGTGCTTGACGCCCTAAATTACGCGACGGTCACCGTACCATATTCGGACCTTTATACAGCACTACAGACTGGGGTCGTCGAGGGTTGGTATGGCGGCGCCGCGGTGCACAGCTATCAGGGTTATAGGGATGTTCTGAAAAATTACTATAATTTTAACCTTTTTGTTGAGGCATATCAGCTCGTCGTATCAAAGAAGAGCTGGGATAAGCTGACCCCCGAACAGCAGGCGGTTATCGCCAAAGATGCTGATATCCTCTACAAAAACAGCATTACCATCGCGGAAAAAGAGGAAAACGAATATCTGAAGAAGATGAAAGAGGCCGGTATGAATGTCTACGTTTATACCGCCGAAGAGCTCACGCCGATAAACGAGCGGGTCAAGAAAGTTGTCTGGCCGAAGCTGGACAAGCTTCTTGGCAAAGAACTCACCAATGACCTGATGAAACAGTTTGCGGCGGATAAATAAAATCAGCCTTGACTGATGAGCGCGGCGTGCTCCTGAAACCGCGCCGCGCCCATTCAACGAAATGAAAGGAGTCCGTGTCGTGTTCACTTTGCTGGCAAAAGCAGAAAAAATATTGACGGGATTTGAAGAGGCGATACTGGTAATCGTCGGTCTGGCCGTTCCGTCTTTGGTGACGCTGGGCGTTTTTTTCAGGTATATACTGAAAACGGATCTCTTTGGAATTGAAGAAATAGAGATTTTCTTCGCGATGATCCTCTACTTTGTCGGCGCGGCGTATGCGAGTTATAAAAAAGCGCAGATAACGGCCGACCTCACACAATCAATGATAAAAAGCTTCAAGGTACGCAAGTTCTTTGCCGTTCTCTCAAGTTTTGCCGCTCTTGTCGCGGTAGCGGCCTTCTGTTATTGGACGATAGATCTTGTCGAGTATGCTTTTATCAGAAATCCCAAGACACCGGCATGGAAAATTCCGCTTGTTTTGGAATATATCGCGGTGCTGTTCAGCTTTATCGTAATGACGATATACGCCTTAAGAGACTTTTGTCTTGCACTGGCCAGAAAGCCGGATTCTTCGGTAGAAGATGGCGGCAGGTAAATGAAGGGAGCAATGAGATAATGGTTATCCTTGGGTTGTTTTTCCTTTTGCTGGATCTGGTTATTGGCATTCCCGTCCCCTTTGCCTTCCTTCTTACCGCTATGTATTTTCTTCTCACCGGCGATTACGAACCGACGTTCATGGTCCCTTATGCGGTCAAGAACCTCAGCAATACAGTTATTTTCTGCATCCCTCTTTTCATCCTGGCCGGAAAGCTGATGGAGCGTGGCAACATCGCAGACAAGCTGATCGGTCTGGTGGAAGAATCCGTCGGGCGGTTCAAGGGCGGCCTGGGGATCGTCGCGACCGTATCCTGCGCGGTTTTTGGCTCGGTGACCGGCAGCGCCGCGGCGACGCTGACCTGCATCGGTTCGATAATGATCCCCAGACTGGAAAAGGCCGGTTATCCGAGAGGGCATTCGACGGCGCTTCTGGCTAACTCCGCCGTTTTGGGAATGCTCATTCCTCCGAGCGGGATCATGATTCTTTATTCATGGATGGGCGGTCAGTCTGTCTTAGCGAGCTTCCTGGCGACAGTTGTTCCAGGTATCGCGCTGACATCGCTTTTTTCTCTCATAAACTGTTTCCTGCTCAGGAAGGACCCGAATATCGTGGTCCCCGTGATCCCTGAGGCTGACAAGACGGCGGCGCATAAAATCCTGCGGCTGAAAAAGGCCTCTCCCGCGCTCATGATGCCGGTAATAATTCTCGGCGGCATCTATTCGGGTATCATGACGCCGACCGAGGCGGCGGCTGTAGCCGTCGTTTATGCGATCCCAGTGGGGATGTTTATCTACAGGGGGCTGACGCTGAAAGGTATCAAAGAGACGCTTATCGATTCAGGCATGGCCACGGGCACGATAATGATCATGATGTTTGGCTGCTCGGTACTTGCAAGAATGTTCGTTGAAGAGGATCTTCCGGGGGCGATCCTTCAGCTTCTATATTCGATCTCTACGAACAAATATGTAATACTTCTGATGCTGAACCTATTTATGATAATCCTGGGAATGTTGGTCGACGACACGAGCGCCGTACTGCTCGCGACGCCGATAATGATCCCGATCATTACCGAGATCGGCGTGAGTCCAGTGCAGTTCGCGGCGATCGTCGCCGTGAATTCAGGCATGGGCAACATCACGCCGCCCTGCGCGCCGCTTCTTTATCTCGCGGGAGCGGTCGCTAAATGTCCGATAAACGAAACGCTGCGTGTAACATGCTATCTTCTGTTTTTTGGCTGGCTGCCGATCCTGATATTAGTCACCTATTTTCCAGCGTTTTCAATGTGGCTTCCGGGGCTGGTATTGGGGATTCGCTAAAAAGCCGTCGGTCGAGATCAGATTACGTAACATTCTCCTCCCCCATTCCGCAGGGCTGCTAAATTCTGACGTTTAGCAGCTCTGTGGATGTTTTTGTCATATGTGCCGTTCAGCAGGCGCGTTTTCCCACCTCTTCGGCGATCTTTTTGAAGGTCATGACCACTGGGCTGACGTTTTCTTTCCGGTAAACTGTGCCGAGGGTGAAGCAGGGCTTGGAGCCCTCCAGCGGGCGGTAGACGACGTGCGGATGCTGGAACTGCTGCTGCTTGGAGGCGATGAAGCCGATGCCGAGGCTGGAGCCGGCGAAGGCGATGATGGCCTGCGCCGGCGAGACTTCGATGATGTTTTTGGGGCTGAACCCCGCCTGCAGGCAGAGCGAAATTATATTGTCATACTGAAGCGGCCCCATCCGCCGCGGGAAGAGGATGAATGTCTCGTCCTTTAGGTCCTTCATCGTCAGCCCCTCTTTGCCCGCGAGAGGATTTTCCCTGGACATCACCACCTCGAAGGGAATTTTGGCGATGTTGCTGGATCCGAGCGTTTCGTCCTCAAAGGGCGGGTGGCCGAGGCCGATGTCTATATGGTTCTTCCGCAGCTCCTCTTCCTGCGCGGCGGTGTCCATCTTATGAACGATCACCTTGATGTTGGGCAGCGTCTTTTTCATCTCGGAGATGATATCTGCGAGCAGGATATATATCGCCGGTATGGTGGCGCCTATCGTGATGCTGCCGCTTATTCCCTTTTCGATCTGACGGACGAGATTGCCCGTCTCCCGCATTCTTTCAACGATCTCACGCGCCCGGACGAGAAACAGCTCGCCCGCAGGCGTAAGCCGTACCTGCCGGTTGGTGCGGAAGAGCAGCGTCGCCTGGAGCTCCGCCTCAATCTGTCTCAGCTGCTGGCTCAGCGCCGGCTGCGTCAGCATCGATCTCTCCGCCGCCCTGCGAAAATTCAGCTCCTCCGCGAGGGCGATGAAGCACTCCATCTGTCTTATATTCATCCTGTCATACCTCGCCGGTCTCTCTAATAATAAGTTTTTTTTATTATACAATGCAAAACAATAATTGGACAGACTCGTTTGAAGATTTTATCCTTAATACGCTGATCAGCAACGTTAAAAAAGACACAAAGTCGCGCAATAAGCAATAAAGGGGAGAAGAAAAAATGGCCTCCAACTTCGGGAACAGAGAATCCCTGAAAATCACAAAGATAGAAACGATCGTCGTCAACGCAGAGATGCGCAACTGGATCTTCGTAAAGGTCTGTACGGATCAGGACGGTTTGTATGGCTGGGGCGAGGCGAGCCTCAACTGGAAGACTAAGACCGTCGTCAGCGCCGTGGACGATCTCTCGAGAATGGTCGTGGGCAAAGACCCGCGGGATATCGAATATTGTCTGGAGTGCATGAAAAAGCAAAGTTACTACCTCCTGGGCATCATCGGGGTTACGGCGATGAGCGGCATCGAGCAGGCGCTGTGGGATATCTGCGGCAAGTATTACGGCGTTCCCGTCTGGCGTCTGTTGGGCGGCAAGGTCCGCGACAGGGTCCGCGTCTATACGCACCTTGGCCTCGGCGACATGCGCTCCGTCTACGAGACCTTCGAAACGGCGCGCCTGGTGGAGAAGGCGCAGGCCGTCATAGAGAAGGGATACGACGCTTTGAAGGTGGTGTTCATTCCCTACAGCGGCTATCTGGCCGGGAACGCGGAGAGAAAGCAGGTCGGCCGCCTGATGGAGGCCCTGCGCGGCGCTGTCGGGGATTCCATAGATATTATGATAGATTTTCACGGACGCCCGGAGTCAACCGCCTGCGCCCTCGACTATATCAGGGAGCTTGTCCCTTACGCCCCGATGTTCTGCGAGGAACCGGTGCAGCCCGGCGATACGGAGTCGCTTCGTTTCGTAACGGAACATGCCGGATGCGCGATCGCCTCGGGCGAACGTCTCATCGGTTTTGAGGAATTTGTCCCCGTCTTTACGGCGCGCGCCCTCCATGTGGCGCAGCCCGATCTGAGCCACACGGGAGGCTTCCTTGAGGGTAAGAGGATCGCCGCGCTTGCGGACGCCCATATGATCGGCATCGCCCCGCACAATCCCAACGGCCCCATCGCGGGCGCGGTTGCCCTCCATTATGACATATCGGTGCCCAATTTCGTGATACAGGAAGAGATGAGCAAGGCCGTTCCCTGGTATGACGACGTCGTCACCGCCTCCCCGATAAAGAGGGAGGGCTCCTTCTGGAGTCTCCCGACCGAGCCGGGGCTGGGTATCGAGGTCGATGAGAAAGAGGCCGCGAAACATCCCTACAAGGACGACGTGCTCCATTCCGCCTCCGCGCTTCTGGGCGACGGAACGGTAACTAACTGGTAAATGAGGGTGAACGGAAGATGATTTCATTCAAATGTCCCGGAGGGGTCTATAACGCGATACCGGGCCGCATCCTCTTCGGAAGGGGATCGCTGAAAGATGTCGCCGGTGAGGTCGAACATCTCGGCGGCAAAAAGGCGCTGGTAATTTCAACGCCGGGCAGAAAGCCTCTGGCGGAGAGAACGGCGGCGCTTATCGGCGGCAGCTGCGTCGGCATCCTGCCGGAGGCGGTGTCGCAGGTCCCGATAGAGCTGGCCATAGAGGGAAGGAAAAAGGTAAGAGAGATGGGGGCGGACTGCCTCGTCACCGTCGGCGGCGGCGCCGCGGTCGGATTGGCCAAGGGTATTGCCTACGAGGTGAAACTTCCCATCATAAATATCGCGACGACATATTCAGGCTCCGAGGTGACCGGTTTCTGCGGCATGACGATCGACGGCGTGAAGCAGATGCACATCAGCCTCAACATGCTTGCGAGCACGCTGATATACGATCCCGAGCTTACGCTCTCGCTGCCGGTGAAGGTGAGCGCCGCGAGCGCGATGAACGCTCTCGCGCACTGTGTCGACGCCGTCTATGTTTCCACCGTGAACCCCGTCGTAGCGATCGCCGCAGCGGAGGGGGCGAAACATGTTTTTGAGGCAGCTCCGGCGGTGGCGGCGGCTCCCGATGATATAGAGGCGCGGGAGAGGCTTCTGTTAGGTTCGTACCTCGCGGGTATAGCCCTCACCGGCGGCTTTGCGCTGCAGCACGGGCTGGCCCATGTGCTTGGCGGCACCTTCCATATAGAACACGGGCTGGCGCACGCCCTTGTGCTGCCCTATGTCGCGGCCTTCCACGCGCACCGTGTCCCCGCCGCCCTCGTCCCGATCGCGGCGGCGCTGAAAACGAATGTCTCCGACCTCGGCGGCGCGATCTACGATATGCGCGCGAAGCTTGGCCTCCCCAGCAGCCTCCGGGAGACGGGCTTTGCCGAAAAGGACCTTGATAAGCTCGTGCGTATCACTATTGAGACGGATAACGGCTATAACCCGGTACCGGTCACGGAAGAGGCCGTATCGGAGATCGTCGCTCAGATGTGGGGCGGGGAGCGCCCGCGGCGTTGACCGCGTTTAATGGGAGCGGAGGCATGTCTGCGATGAAGATATCCATGATAGGCGAAGCCTGTAAACATAAAGAGGAGCTTATAAAGCAGTGCGCGGCGGAGCTTGAGATAAGAGAGCTTCCCGCGGAGGCGGCCTACTCCGCGGAGTATGACCCCCAGATAGCGGGCAGCGACGTCGTCATCACTCTTAAATACCGGCGTCCGGCGGGCGAAGGGCCCGATTTCCGGGTGCTCCAGGTCCCCGGCGCGGGGCTGGACGGGATAGAGACGAACTCGCTTCCCGCCGGCTCACTGCTCTGCAACGTCTACGAGCACCAGATCCCCATCGCGGAATATGTCATGACGGCGATGCTGGAGTGCGAACTGCGTTTCTCGGAGATGCGCCGCCGCTTTGACCCGCGCCGGTGGGCGCCGCTCTACTATTCACGGGTGCCGCACGGGGAGCTTTACACGAAGACGCTGGCCCTGATCGGCTTCGGCGGGATCGCGCGCGAGATCGCCAAGCGGGCGAGGGCCTTCGGGATGAGGATAACGGCGGTCGATAAATATGCGAAGGACCCTGACGGCCTCGCCGATTTTCTGACGGACAATGGTGGGATGGACCATGTTCTTAAAGAGGCGGACTATCTGGTGCTGGCCTGCCCTCTCACGGCGGAGACCGAGGGAATGATAAACGCCGAACACCTCGCCGTCATGAAGGAGAGCACCGTGCTGATCAACGTCTCCCGCGGACCGCTGATCGTCGAGGCGGATCTGTATAAGGCGCTTAAAGAAAAACGCCTCGGCGGGGCCGTGCTTGACGTGTGGTGGCGCTATCCCAAGAACCGGAACGATGAAACGGCTCCCGCGGACCTTCCCTTTGAATCGCTGGACAATGTCATCTGCACGCCGCATTCTTCCGCCTGGACGAGAGAGCTGATGTGGAGAAGGTACGGCGTCATCGCGAAGAATATTGAGAATCTCTCCGCGGGCAGACCGTTAAGAAATATTATCGATTACAAAGGCTAGATGTTTATATAC
>NZ_JAJBUX010000089.1 GCF_020860125.1 Cloacibacillus sp.
GAGGCGAGGGACGGCAGCGGCATACGCGATCAGTTTACCCTCACGGTGAAAAAAAATTATCTTTCCAACCCGAAACCGGAACGGCCGACGGTGAAGACCGATACGGCGGCGCTCTCCGAGCCGGAATACTACGGCGAGAACGAGATAGAGGAATTGGCGAAGGCCATCAGCATGGATAAGAGCCTTCTGACGGCTAAAGAGGACGGCAGCGTAATTTTGCGTCAGGATGTGGTCGGCGGCGCGCTTGAATCCGTGAAAAAAGAGAACCCCGGCCTTTACTACGAGAGTGTGATGCCGGTGCCTCTCATTAAGGCAGCCTGCGGTTCAGCCGAGAGCGGACGGATTATCGCCTTTGGCTTTACTGTGAGCGGGGATAACTTCGGCAAGGCGGACAGCGCGCGGGATATTAAGGTGATGAAGGTGCTTCCGGACGGCAGGGGCGTGCTTTTCAAGGCCATCGGCGAAGAGCGCGAGATCGAAGACCGCAGCTGCGCCCTTTATAAGGACGGCGAAATATACAGCGGTCCGGTGATGCCGGAAGATAATTATGTCCTGACTCTCTTTATAAAAGACGGTGGGGAGTTCGACCTTGACGGCGCGGAAAACGGCTCTGTCATAGACCCGCTGGTGGTGCTGAAGGCGAAGGAGGCCCCCGCGCGTGAGAGTTCGTCTGGCGGCGGCTGCAGCGCCGGGTTTGGCGGAGCCGCGCTTCTCGCGCTCGCGGCGCTGCCGGTACTGCCGCGCGGACGGCGCCGGAGGTAATTTTATAAGATAATAACAGCCCGCGGTCTTATGTCAGAGGCCGCGGGCGTTTTTGTATTTTTTAGGTTATCTCCTGCCGAGCGCTTTCTCGATCAGGTCTCCCGCAACGTTTACGATATCCTTCGGCGTGCCGAAGGGCGGGGCGTAGCAGAGTTCGATGCGCGTCAGGTCGTGCGCGTCGGCGCGCATACGGATGGCGGTTGCCATCACGTCGCAGCGTTTGTCCACGCCGTTCAGTCCGGTGAGCTGAGCGCCCAGTATCCTTCCCGTGCCTTTCTCAAAGACCACCTTCATGAATATCTCCTCGGCTCCGGGGTAATAACCGGCGTGCGAGGGGTATTCGAGGCTTACGCTGCCGCAGTCTATGTTGTGGCGGCGCGCCTTCTCCTCATTGACGCCGGTGCAGGCCGCCGTTATGCCGAATATCTTCAGGATGCCGCTGCCCTGCGCGCCGTCGTAACGGCTGTCGCCGCCGAGGATATTTTCCGCCGCGACGCGCCCTTGCCTGCTGGCGGGGCCGGCGAGCGGGACAAAGTCAGCTTCGCCGGTGACGAAGTTTGTCACCTGTACGGCGTCGCCGACGGCGTAGATGTCGGGATCGGAGGTGCGCATACCCGTGTCGGTGATTATCGAGCCTTTTTTGTTCATCTCCAGCCCCGCCGCCTGCGCGAGGCCGGTGTCAGGGCGCACGCCCGCGGCGAGGATCACCATGTCGGCGCTCCTTCTCTCGGGACACATCTGCACCGCGAGACCTCCCTCGTCGTCGATGCGCCTCACCTGGCAGCCTATCTGTACGCCGACGCCGTTGTTTTCGATATGGCGCTGGACGCGCGCCGCCACATCCGTGTCGAAGGGGGCCATCAGCTTGCCGCCCATCTCGACTATGAAGGTGTCGATACCCCTCTTTTTGAGGTTCTCGGCGCACTCCATGCCGATATAGCCTCCGCCGATGACGACGGCCTTTTTTACGCCGCGCTCGGTTATCCAGCTCTTGATCGCCTTTGCGTCGCCGAGGCTTCTGAGGGTGAATACTCCCGGCAGCGCCGCCCCCGGGAACGGCGCGCGGTAGGGTTCCGCGCCGGTGGCGATCAGCAGCTTGTCATAGCTCTCAGTGTACCGTTTTCCGTGAGATTCGACGGTTACGCTCTTATTTTTACGGTCTATCGCGGTGACGCAGCTCTCCACCCGTACCTCCGCGCCGTGTCTTTCTTTGAACCCCTCCGGTGTGAATGGGGTCAGAGAGGCCGCGTCCGTTATTTCATCGCCGATGAAATAGGGAAGGCCTCAGGTTCCCAATGAAATGAAGGGTCCCTTCTCAAACATCACCACCCGGGCTTCCTTTGACAGTGAACCGATACGCGCGGCGGCTGTGGCTCCTCCGGCCACGCCTCCGATGATCACAATTTTCATATACTACCGCCTCCGCCGCCGCGCCATGACGCGCGGCGCAATATATAAACAATATGGCCGATCTGCGCCCATTTTAGTGTGCCTCCCGCGTTACGCAACTGAAAAAGGAGGGATATGGGTGCGTGAAAACACGTAACGGCGGCAAATACCCGCCGCGTCTGAAGCGGCATCAGCTCCAAACTCTCTTACCGCATAATAGCATACGGCGCCGCCAAAGCGTATGGCCTGTTTTGTCGGCCGTGACAAATGTCTCTGCGGTGTCCTGTCGGGCAGTTTTGTGAAGAACATCTTTATTGCCGCTATCTGCCAATATGTTCAAGTACAGGGTTAACAAAAACATAATATTATTATATAATGTCCAGACATTAATCATCGGCCGCGGTCCCTGACGGATAATTGTGGAGCACCACAGTGGGATCACGGTGATATAGAGCCGACCGTCTGGGCAGCATTCCTTTTCGATGCTGCCCTTTTTCGTGTTTTACATGGAAAAGGGCGCAGGGAGGGAATGTTTTTATTATGAACGGGAGGAAAGCTGTATGAGAGAGGAATGGCAGGGTTTTCGCGAGGGGAGATGGCTTGAGGCCGTTGATGTGAGGGATTTTATCCAAACAAATTACCGGCCTTATGAGGAGGGCGCGGAGTTTCTCTGCGGACCGACGGAGCGCACGGAAGCCCTCATGAAAAAACTTGAACATCTTTTTGACCTTGAACGGCAGTTTGGCGGCGTGCTGGATATCGATACGCAGACGGTGACCTCGCTGACAAATTACCGCGCCGGGTATCTGGACAAGGAGCGGGAGATCATCGTTGGCCTGCAGACAGACAGGCCGCTGCGCCGTGGCGTCAACCCCTTCGGCGGCATCGCGATGACGCGCAAGGCCTGCGAAGCTTACGGTTATTCGCTGTCTGATAAGGTGGAGAGGGAGTTTCAATACCGCACGACGCATAACGACGGCGTCTTCCGCGTCTATTCCGATGAGATCAAGACGGCGCGACACTGCGGCATTATTACGGGGCTGCCCGATTCTTACGGGCGCGGGCGCATCATCGGCGATTACCGCCGCGTCGCGCTTTACGGCGTGGACCGCCTTATAGAAGAAAAGAAAAGGGACAAGGCGCGCATCGCGGCTGCGGACGTGATGCTGCAGGATAACATACGGCTGCTTGAGGAGCTTTATCAGCAGATAAATTTCCTCGGCAAGCTCAAGGAGATGGCCTCCCTCTACGGCTTCGACATCTCCCGACCGGCGGCGAACGCCCGCGAGGCCGTGCAGTGGCTCTATTTTGCCTATCTCGGCGCGATCAAGGAGCAGAACGGCGCGGCGATGTCCATCGGGCGCGTTTCGACCTTCCTCGATATTTATTTCGAGCGCGACCTGGCGCGGGGACGGCTTGACGAGCGCGGCGCGCAGGAGATCATGGATGATTTTGTGATGAAGCTGCGCATGGCACGTCATCTGCGCACGCCGGAGTATAACGAGCTCTTCGCGGGCGATCCGATGTGGATAACGGAGGCCCTTGGCGGCGTGGGAGAGGACGGACGTACGCTGGTGACGAAGAATACCTACCGTATGCTAAACACCCTCTATAATCTGGGGCCGTCCGCCGAGCCGAATCTCACGGTGCTGTGGTCGGAGGCGCTGCCGGTGGCCTTTAAGCGTTTCGCGGCGAAGGTCTCCTGCGATACCGACGCGATACAGTACGAGAACGACGACCTCATGAGGCCGGTCTACGGTGACGATTACGCGATTGCCTGCTGTGTCTCGGCGATGCGGGTGGGTAAGGAGATGCAGTTCTTCGGAGCGCGCGCCAATCTCGTGAAGCTGATGCTGATGAGCCTCAACGGCGGGCGCGACGAGAAGAGCGGCGAGCAGGTTGGCCCCGCACACGCGCCGTATGAGGGCGAGATCCTTGAATATGACAAGGTGCTGGCGCTGATGGATCTTTACCGCCCGTGGCTTGCCGGGACCTATGTCTCTGCGATGAATATGATCCACTATATGCACGACAAATATGCCTACGAAAAGACGCAGATGGCGCTGCACGATACAGAGGTGCGCCGCTATATGGCCTTCGGCGCGGCAGGGCTCTCCGTGCTCGCCGATTCGCTGTCAGCGATAAAGTACGCGAAGGTGCGTGCGGTACGCGGCGAAGACGGGCTTGTCACCGATTTTATCACCGAGGGCGATTATCCGGCCTTTGGCAACGACGACGACCGGGTCGACGCCATCGCGCGCGAACAGATAGAGCTATTTTTCAACGAGCTGAAAAAGAACCCCGCCTACCGCGGGGCGGAGCACACACTGTCGATTCTCACGATAACCTCAAATGTAGTCTACGGGAAAAAGACCGGCTCGACGCCTGACGGGCGCAGGGGCGGCGAGCCGTTCGCGCCGGGTGCGAACCCGATGCACAACCGCGAGAAGAACGGGGCGCTGGCCTCGCTTAACTCCGTCGCCAAGCTGTCTTACGCGGCCTGCCATGACGGCATCTCCAACACCTTCTCGATTATCCCCGAGGCGTTGGGCCATTCTCAGGATGAACGGCTCGGCAACATGGTATCGGTGCTTGACGGTTATTTTGCGCAGGGAGCGCACCACCTCAACGTCAACGTGCTGAACCGCGAAACGCTCTGCGAGGCGATGGAATACCCGGAGAAATATCCGAACCTCACGATCCGCGTCTCTGGCTATGCCGTGAACTTCCATAAACTCTCGCGCGCGCAGCAGCGCGAGGTGGTTTCGCGCACCTTCCACGGCGTCATGTAGGATGAAGGGGCGCATCTGCGGTTTTCAGAGCATGGGAGCGGTCGACGGTCCCGGCCTGCGCTGCGTGGTATTCGCGCAGGGATGCCCACTGCGCTGCGCTTACTGCCATAATCCGGAGAGCTGGGCGGCGGACGGCGGTTATGTGGTCTCCGTGGATGAGCTGGCCGCGAAGATCGAACGGCTGCGCCCCTACATTATGAAAAATGGCGGTGTCACGCTCTCCGGCGGCGAGCCTCTTATGCAGCCTGATTTTGCGGCGGCGCTGTTCCGTGAGCTGAAGGCGCGCGGCTGTCACACGGCGCTTGACACCTCGGGAGCCTGCGGAACGCGCGGCGCGGCGGAGGTGCTGCGCTGTACCGACCTTGTAATCTGCGACATAAAATTCACGACGGAGGAGGGCTACGCCAGATACTGCGGCGGCTCGCTCGCGCCGGTGATGGAGTTCCTCGCGCTGACGGCGGAGATGAAAAAACCGCTGTGGCTGCGGCAGGTGATCGTGCCGGGGATAAACGACGGGGCGGCGGAGGCGGCGCGTCTCGGCGAACTGGCGCGCGGCTTCGCCAATCTGGAGCGCCTCGAACTGCTGCCCTTCAGAAAAATATGCGCCGCGAAGTACGAAAAACTTGGCATCGCCTTTCCGTTGAAGGATTATCCCGAATGTCCGGCGGAGTGGATCACGGAGCTGCAGAGGGCAGCCGGTATCTGGCGGCCATAAATATCTTATGCGGAGGTCCCGCCTATCGGCAATACTACGATTTGACTAAAGTTGTTCAAACAGGTATAATGCCTCTCGAGGTGAGAATAGTGCCGGAAGACAAGACAGTTGCCCAGAATCGAAAGGCAAGGCATGAGTATTTCATCATAGACTCCTTTGAGACTGGCATCGTTTTGTCGGGGACTGAAATAAAGTCCATCCGCGAGGGCAGGGCCAATCTTAAGGATGGTTTTGCCTCCGTAGAGGGCGGAGAGCTGTGGCTCCACAACGTCCATATCTCCCCCTATGAGAAAGGTACTATCTACAACAAAGACCCGCTGCGTCCGCGCAAGCTGCTCGTCCACAAGACGGAGATACGCAGGCTGCTCGAAAAGACGCGCGAAAAAGGCTTCACCCTCGTCCCCCTCAAAATATACTTAAAAGAGGGGAAACGGGCCAAAGTTGAGCTTGCCGTGGCAAAGGGCAAGCAGCTCCATGACAAACGCGACAGCGCCGCCGAACGCGACGCCGCGCGTGAAATAGAGAGAGCAGTCCGCCGCAAAGGCCGCGGCGAAGACTATTAACTGAACACCGGAACGCGGCTTACGAAAGCGGCCCGGCGTTTTGCACCATCCGTACCACCCACTGGGGACGACAGGTTTCGACAGCAGATGGAGGGTCGGAGGGAGCGTGCCGAGGATGGGGAATCCTCGTTAATCCGGCTCCAAAACAATAATTGTCGAAGACAATTACGCACTCGCTGCTTAGTTAAGCAGCGCGCTCTCCGGGACTTCCGCCGTCGGGTCCCGCTAGAGCGTCACAAAGATGGCTGGGATTGCGGCAGAGCTTTTCGGCTGACGTCCGAGATTCAGGAAAGGCTAGGGAAAGAGTATCCTGTCTGTGGGAGCCTCCAACCCGAAATTTAAAGCATAGACTACGCACGTAGCGCCCTCCAGGTCGGCCTCTGTTGGACCGGGGTTCGATTCCCCGCGTCTCCACCAGACATTATTATCAAGCCCCCGCAAGGGGGCTTGTTTCGTTGTTATGACTTCTCAAACATTGTATAACGCTGACTAGACTGTGATTTTTACTTTAATAGTCTTGCGTACTGGAATCTCTGCGGCGCTACGGCCTGCATACCTTGCAGGGCCGGTGACCGTCGTTTATCGCCTCGTCTCTTGTGCTGTAATAGACGGCGTTTTCCGGGGCTATCTTCTTTGCCCAGCGGC
The DNA here is from genome assembly GCF_020860125.1 of Cloacibacillus sp. Lineage (NCBI taxonomy): Bacteria > Thermotogati > Synergistota > Synergistia > Synergistales > Synergistaceae > Cloacibacillus > Cloacibacillus sp. Next base: position 6,867 of record NZ_JAJBUX010000089.1, read on the forward strand.
AGCTAAGCGTATGAAAGGGCTTATTATGACGCGAGGCGACATACTTTTCTCCGGCGGCGCATATAACTGCTGTCATAAGTATCGCCAGTATGACGATGGCTGTGGTCAGCCTTTTCATTTTTTTGCCTCCCTCTCTTCAGTTGAAGGTGCGGAATATTCTTGTTGTGCTCTGCCAATGTACCAACTATAGCATAATAAAGCGCGGCGAGATATTTTCTTTGGGAATGCCGGCAATAAAAATATCCGAGTATTTTTCCTTTGATCTGTGAAATTGTCACCCTTGTATCTAGTATTTCGTGAAATTTTATGTCATACTTAAACGTACACTTTAACGACGGCCGGAGGTGACGGGGCGAAGCCCCTGTTATGAAAAGAGAGAATAAGATACTTATTATTGACTGCGGTTCACAATATACACAGCTGATAGCCAGACGCGTACGCGAGCTGGGTGTTTACAGCGAGATACTTTTCTGGGATTCACCGATAGAGAAGCTCAGAGAATCAAATCCGACAGGAATTATAATTTCCGGCGGCCCGCGCAGCGTACTTGACGACGACGCGCCCGCCGTCCCGATGGAAATCCTTAACGCCGGCGTCCCCGTGCTGGGGATATGTTACGGCATGCAGCTGCTGGCGCATCAGTTCGGCGGCGCAGTCGAGCGCGGCAGCTCCGCGGAATATGGGCGCGCGGCGGTAGAAGTTGACGAGGGACGCCTCTTTACACGCTGCGGCGGTGATAAGAAACTGACGGTCTGGATGAGCCATTGGGATGAGGTAAAGAGACTTCCCGATGGCTTCAAGGTCACGGCGCGCAGTGAAAGCGGCGCGATGGCGGGCTTTGAATCGCCTGACGGCCGCGTGACGGCATTGCAGTTCCATCCGGAGGTGGCGCATACGCCTAAGGGACAGGATATCCTCTCCGCGTTTCTCTTCGATATCTGCGGCTGCACTGCAGACTGGACGCTTGGCAATGAATGGATAGACCATGAAATAGAAAAAATACGCGCGAAGGTCGGCGGCGGAAAGGTCATCTGTGGCCTCTCCGGCGGCGTCGACTCTACCGTCTCGGCGGTGATCACGCAGCGCGCCGTCGGCAGCCAGCTCCACTGTATCTTTGTCGACCATGGGATGCTCCGTAAGGATGAGGGACGGCAGGTCATGGAGACATACCGCTCGCTGAACCTCAATGTGCATTTCGTAGACGCCAGCGAGCGCTTCCTGACCGCCCTCGCCGGTGTGACGGAGCCGGAACGCAAGCGCAAGATCATCGGCGAACTCTTCATCCGCGTATTTGAGGAAGAGGCGTGCCGCCTCGGCGGCTCCGACTGGCTGCTGCAGGGAACGATCTATCCCGACGTCGTAGAGAGCGGGCACGGCGGCGGCGGCGTCATCAAGAGCCACCACAATGTCGGCGGCCTGCCCGACGATATGAAGATGGGACTGCTTGAGCCGCTGCGCGACCTCTTTAAGGACGAAGTGCGCCGCGTCGGCAAGGTGCTCGGCATCACGCCGCATTTCCTTGGACGCCATCCCTTCCCCGGACCGGGACTGGCCGTGCGCTGTCTTGGCGAGCTTAAAAAAGAGCGTCTCGACATTCTGCGTGAAGCGGACGCGATATTTATTGAAGAGATCCGCAAAGCGGGGCTCTACGATTCCATCTGGCAGGCCTTCTGTGCTCTGCTGCCGGTGCGCAGCGTCGGCGTGGTCGGCGACGTGCGCACATACGGCGAAACGATCGCGCTGCGCACCGTCTCTTCGCTGGACGCGATGACGGCGGAGTGGGTGCATCTGCCCTATGAACTGCTAGACACAGTCTCGCGCCGCATCTGCAACGAAGTCCCGCAGGTCAACCGCGTGGTGCTTGACGTAACCTCCAAGCCGCCGGCAACTATTGAGTGGGAGTAAATAAAACCATCCCGGAAACTCGCTGTTCAAGCGGATTTTCGGGGCTTCTCTTTGCCTTTTGATAACAGTTTGATAATAGGAGCATTTAGGCACTTATCCTGTGCTGCAGGTGGCTTGCAGGTGTTTTACCTGTTGCCGCTGCTCTAATCAGTACCCCCGGCTATGAACAGCGCCCCTAAACTAAGATAGTAAATTCAGCCCTCCAAGTATGGTATAAACAAACATATAAGGAGGCTTGTTCTATGTCAAAGAGGAATACAGAAAAACGTATTAAAGCCGTCGAAATGCATAAACAGGGCTTCTCAAGAAGGCATATCGCAGAAACCTTAGGAGTAAGTCCTGATTCCGTAAAGACGTGGATAGCCATGTACAAGAACGGTCAAGAGGATCTGCTTGAAGAGAATACCAAGGTTCGCTTATACAGCCAGGAACTCAAATTAAAGGCTGTCTCCGCCCACCTTCATGACGGAAGGACTCTGCATGACGTCACCGCCTCATTCGCGATATCAGACCCGTCCGTCCTCAAACGATGGTGCAGGGAGTACCGCGCGGCAGGCATAGTATCGTCTTCCGTACGCGGTCGCCCGCGCAAACATCTTGATAATCCGGAAGAAATAATAAAAGAACTGGAGATGCAGGTTGCTGTATTAAAAAAAGCTTTGGAGTTGCAAAGGAGGGGATAGAAGAAATATCAGAAATAAAAAGAGAGACTAAATATATAATCATCTCCGAGCTTTCGAACCTCTACATGATAACCGCGCTGTGCAGATTTTTATCAGTGCCGTGCTCGTCTTATTACAACTGGCGTCAGGGGCTGGAACGGAAAGACAGGGATGCGGCCCTCATAGAAACAATAAGAAAGGGGCAAAAAATCAGCAGAGGAACATACGGATACCGCAGGATGACGATATGGCTCAACGACACGCTGGGCATAACAGTCAACAGCAAACGTGTAAGGCGTGTGATGAAAAAGGCGGGGCTTCAGTCCAAGATACGAAGAGGGAAGAAATTTAAGGTAATGGACGGTACAACGTACAAGTACGACAACATCCTGAACCGGGATTTTCATGCGGAGAGGCCTAACGAAAAATTTGTCACCGATATAACGTATATAAAGACAGACAGCGGCATGGTATTCCTGTCTATGATAAAAGACCTCTTTGACAATTCGATAAGCGGTTACAGCATAAGCAGGAACAACGATCTAAAACTTGTTTCAGACAATATCATAAACGTGTTTGAGCGCATAGAGACGCAAAACGGCAGCGCCGTTATGCTGCACAGCGACCAGGGATTTCAATACACAAGCCGGTTGTATGCGCGACTGATAGAGAAATACAACATCAAAGCGTCGATGTCCAGAAAAGGCAACTGTTTCGACAATGCCGGAGCGGAAAACTTTTTCAGCCATCTGAAAGCGGAACTCATAAAACGTGTAAGGCTGAGGGATTATAGAGAGGCGAAAAAAGCCATAGATGAATATATATGGTATTACAATAACGAGAGGATACAGATAAAATTAAAAATGGCTCCGATGAAATACCTAAGCCGTTTCTGGTGCTCTAAAGAATAGGATTTTAAGTCTTGCCTGCCTGGCGGGATGATTTAGCTATCTAGGAAATGGGATGCTGTGCACTATGCCGGGGGTACTGATTAGTTGCAATCAACTGAGCAGGGAATGTTATTTTAAACCCATAACAAAATTCATTCTTGACAGTTGTAGGTTGCGTGCGTATAATAGATATTGTGGAGTTATTTATTAACCATAACATCAAAAAAGAGGTGAGGAGCTTGAAGCTTGGCGATATGGCATCCGTACGAAGCGGGTTAGTTCTCGCCCGTAAGATATCACGAGTACCAACAAAATACAGATACCCATTGCTCAATCTGCGATCTATTGCTCCGGAAGGGTATATCGATACAGTTAATCTTGATGTGTTTGATGCAGTTGAACAGTTGGCTGTAGAATATTTAACGCAAAAGGATGACGTAATAATACGGTTGAGTTCGCCATACACCACTGTCCTAATTGATGATGAAACAACCGGAATGGTGATTTCTTCAAACTTTGCGATCGTACGCACGGACAATGAACGTGTCTCGGCAGAGTATTTATTTTGGTTGTTAAGCACGCCCAACGTAAAGCGGAAGATTTTTGAAAACACCTCAAGTAATATGCTCGGTGCGATTAAGCCAAAGTTCTTTGCGGATTTTGAAATTGAACCACTTCCGCTAAACAAACAGATAGAGATAGCAACCATCAATAAGTTGGCTCGAAGAGAAAGCTTTTTGCTTACTGAGTTGGCAAAGGAGAAAGAAAAATACCATGCGGCCATTATCGAAAGGTTGCATGACGAGATGAGAAAGGAATGTGGGGTATGACTTCTAGAGCCGATATCGAACGTGTTTTATGGAGTGCTTGTGATAGTTTCCGTGGGAAAATTGATAGTTCAAGATACAAGGATTATATTCTGTCTATGTTGTTTGTAAAATATCTTAGCGACGTTTCAAAAGAAAAACGCCAAGAATATATGAGGCAGTATGATAATGATGAACGCCGTGTTGATCGCGCTATGAGTCGCGAACGGTTTACCATGGATGCCGAATCCACTTTTGATTTTCTCTATGAGAATCGCACTGCTACAGATATTGGGCAAAAAATTAACGTCGCCTTGTCTCACATAGAGGATCATAATAGCAGCAAACTACGGGGTGTATTTCGTGCGATAGATTTCAACTCTCAGGTTGATTTTGGTGAAGATGTACGTGCTAAAAATGCTACATTGCGGAACCTGCTGGACGACTTTAATGGAATTGATCTTCGGCCAAGTCAGTTGGGATCTGCCGATATTATTGGTGACGCATATGAATATATGATTGCAAACTTTGCCTCAGACGCAGGGAAAAAAGGTGGCGAGTTTTTTACTCCCAGTCAGGTTTCAGAGCTGGTTGCTCGCCTTGTCAACCCACAGGAGAACGACCGCATTTATGATCCCACTTGTGGAAGCGGTGGTTTGTTGTTAAAAGCATATAAAAAAGTGCCCAATGGAAAAGTTGCTGTTTACGGGCAAGAGTTAAATGCGCAGACGTGGGCGCTCTGCACGATGAATATGTTTTTGCATAACGTTGATGACGCAAAAATATGGCAGGGTGATACACTCTCAAATCCTCAGAATATCGAAAATGATGAGTGGATGACATTTCAAGTGGTTGTGGCTAATCCTCCATTTAGTTTGGATAAATGGGATGGTGGATTTCTATCCAACGCAGGACTAGATGCCAAGGGCAAGAAACAAGAGAAGATGACTGCTACTCTTGACCCGTGGAGGCGTTTTGACTGGGGAGTGCCGCCGGCATCAAAGGGCGACTATGCTTTTGTTTTGCACATGCTTAAAAGCCTTGACGCCAATAATGGGCGCATGGCAATTGTGCTACCACATGGAGTATTATTTCGTGGTGCCAGTGAAGGTAAAATCCGGAAGCAGATCGTTGAGCTGAATTTGCTTGATGCCGTCATTGGATTACCTGCCAATCTGTTTTATGGGACAGGTATCCCTGCTTGTATTCTCGTTTTTAGAAAAAACCGCGCTCGCCGAGACGTTCTATTCATCGATGCTTCCGGCGATGGGAACTATGAAAAAGGCAAAAACCAGAATATTTTGCGCGATAGCGATCTCGAGAAGATTGTTGAAGTTTACAATGCTCGTGAAAACACAGATAAATACAGCTATGTTGCAAGCTATGATGAGATTAAGGATAATGACTTCAACTTAAATATCCCAAGGTATGTAGATACATTCGAGGAAGAAGAATTGGTGGATATTGATGAGGTGAAGACGAATATCACCAATATAGAAGCCGAGCTTGTAGATGTGCAGGCACAGATGCAGAAGTATTTAGACGAGCTGGGGCTTTAAGGAGGATACAAAGTTGGATAGAATCACAGCAACGATAAAGGCAGCAGATGCAACTATGCGTATATATCTGCTCAAAAAGATTGGCTATAAGGGATCGTTTGAAGCTGTAGTATTCCCGAACTCTCTTGATACCGAGGTTCGTGAGGCATATGCCGATAACTTCGAAACATTTATTAGGGATAAGAGAGTGACGGAGTATGATAGTGTTCATCACGAAAAAGGCGCTATCGAAAAAGTGGAATTATCTACATTGGATTATTGGGCTAGTATGCTTGCAGCTATGAGTCAAGCCGATGGCGCTGGTGCAGTGCTTACACCAGAAAATTTTTCAGATGATTATAGCCTAATTGTTTTGGCTTATGAAAAGGCAGTTGAGCGGGACATCCAAACCGTCTATTTACTCGCTCAATATCGCAAAGTTGACGCTTGGTACAAAAAAAGTGTTAAGTTTGGTATCACGGCTAATACCTTTACTGCAAGCCATGATGATGTCTTTGTGCTTAATGGGTGTATCGATGCTGCAATAGTCGGCTCTGATGTGTATGTCTTGCAGGAGAACCAATTTGAAAAAATATTTAACTATTATGAACGATCAAAGAAGACGGTACAGAGCAACCAAGCCTATATTCAAGCGTGGGGATTCATAGACAAACCTAATGACTTTTTTAACAGCGTTCAGGGGAAGAAGGGTGCAACTACGAAACTGGCTCGCGCCTTAGACAAACGAGTGCTTGATTTTTCCACACTTGAGCCTCAAACTGTTAAGCAGAGATTAGGTGCATATGAGGAATTTGCAGCTATTACATATAACAAGCAAGATTGCATTGTGTTTAGTGCAGGCGTACGAGACTTAATCATTGATATTGTTCGCTGTGCCTATTTAAGGGGACTATTTACCGATGATGTGATTTATAGCAAAGGGGTTTAGTATGATGAAAAAAATCATCCTTTACCTGTCTGCATTTCTGCCCATGCTTTTTATTATGTGGGTACGCGAAAGCATTGCTCCTTTTTTGGATGTTTGGGCAGGTAAAATTGAGTGGACAGACTTATATCCAGGTCCGCTTTTAATTGCTGAATTGACGTTAATATCCGGAATAGCACTTGCGTTATTTTGGTTGATGAAGAACAACCGCAAAGTCGCAACTAAAAAGATAAAAATAGATGTGGTAAAGAATAGGACAGCAGAGTATTACCTTGCGTACTATTCACTGTTTATACTTTCCCTGATAGGGTTTTCCCTCGTGGATATCGTGGACATTATAGTTCTTGTTTTATTATTGACGATACTTGGAATAGTCTATATAAAAAATGAACTCTATTTTATTAACCCTACAATCAATATTTTCAGAAGCTTTATTTATGAAGTGGAGTATACTTCTGAGAAAGAGAGGCTAGGTAAGTTGCTTATTTCAAGAGACAAGCTCAAAACTGGTCAGATTGTTGACATCGAGGTCTCTGAGTTTGAGTTTACTTTTGTGAGGCGAAAAAATGAAAAATGAAATCACACAACGGCTTGATACAATTCGTCGGGGCGAGACTCCGGATGGATATAAAAAAACAGGTGTAGGAATAATTCCTAACAATTGGACAACGCGCGCTTTAAGTGATGTAATAAACAACTTACAGGCTGGCGTAAGCGTAAATTCCAATGCTAGAAATGATACAGGGTACTATGTGCTAAAGACGTCCGCTATAAGTAATGGAAAGGTTAAGCTCGAGGAAGCGAAGCCCGTTGTTGATTGTGATGTAAAGCGTCTCAAGTGTCCGGTAGAGCAAGGGTGTATTATGATTAGCAGAATGAATACACCTGCATTAGTCGGCGCATGTGGCTACGTCAATCAAAGTAGCCAACATGTTTTTTTACCAGATCGTCTTTGGCTAGCTAGAAATGCTATCCCAGATAGATGCAGTTTTGTCTGGCTAAATTATTTATTGAATAGTGCTAGATATAAGACCGCAATACAATCCTTAGCAACTGGAACAAGTAATAGTATGAAAAATATATCGAAGCAAGCCTTGCTTGAGTTGACAATATGCTTTTTGCCAATAAAAGAGCAACAAAAAATCGTCGAAATCCTCGCCGTACAGGATAAGGTTATTGAGCTGAAAGAAAAGCGAATCACAGAGAAACAACGGCAGAAGAAATATCTGATGCAGCAGCTGTTGACTGGCAAGAAGCGGCTGAAGGGATTTAGTGGTGAGTGGATTACACAAGAGTTAGGTGCTATGTTTTCAGAACGCATTGAAAAAAACTGCGAGGATTTGCAGCTGCTTGCAATTACGGGAACAAAGGGTGTTGTGCCCCGTACAGAGCTGGACTTGAAAGACAATTCGAGTGAAGATAAATCTAAGTATTTGAGAATCTGTGCTGGCGATATTGGTTATAACACTATGCGTATGTGGCAAGGCGTATCAGCTTATTCGAACTATGAGGGCATTGTGAGTCCAGCCTATACAATCTTAAAACCCAAAAACTCAGTGGATGCAAAATACTTTGCGTATCTGTTTAAGCTACAAGAGATAGTGTTCTTGTTTTATCGCTTTTCACAAGGACTTGTGGATGATACGAGAAATTTGAAGTATAGTAACTTAAAAAAAATTCACGTTAGTTATCCTATAGATATTAATGAACAGTCTGCTATTGTAGAAGTGCTCTCTACCTCTGACAACGAAATCTTGCTGCTGCAAAAAGACTTAGAGCAGGAAAAGCTAAAGAAGAAAGCCCTTATGCAACTTCTGCTGACTGGCATAGTGCGAGTAAGTGCGTAACGATCTTTGAGGAGGCGAAAACATGGACAAAGGTTTATACTTAGAAGACAATATCAGCAAAAAGCCTGCGATAGAGTTGTTGCAAGCTTTGGGATACACCTACATATCCCCGGAAGATTGTATCAAACAGCGTGGTAGCAAATATGATGTTCTGTTAAAAGACATTTTACGAGGACAGCTGCGCCGCCTCAATCGTTATGCTTATGCGGGTGCAGAAAATGAGTTTTCTGCCTCGAACATTGAACGTGCTATCGAGGACTTGAATGAGCCATTAATTGATGGGCTTGTACGCACGAGTGAAAAGATTTACGATGCACTGTTGTTGGGCAAGAGTTACCCAGAAACAGTAGGTGATGGAAAGCTATTGAGTTTTAATCTCCGATATGTGGACTGGGATCATCCAGAGAATAATCTCTTTCATGTAACAGAGGAATATGCTGTAGAGAGCCAGGACAAGCAGCATAATGCTCGTCCTGACATTGTGCTGTTTATAAATGGTATTCCTTTTGCTGTAATAGAGTGTAAAGCGCCGCATATTTCAATGGAGCAGGCTGTTGAGCAGAACATACGCAATCAGCAAAATGAGTATATCCCACAGCTTTATAAGTTCGCTCAAATTGTGTTGGCGACCAATAAAAACAATGTAAAATATGCTACCACTGCTACTCCTAAAAAATTCTGGAGTGTTTGGAAAGAACAGGATAGTACTTTCTTGGATAAGGCAATTGAGAAATTCGTTACTGATCGAATGGTAACTGAACAGGATAAGAACATCGTTGCCCTTCTGACACCAAGTCGAGCAATGGAATTAATCCGCTATTTTGTTATTTATGATGCAAATGTCAAGAAAATATGCCGATATCAACAATACTTTGCCATTAAAGAGATCATTGCCACCATCAATGAACGTACTGAAAGTGGAAATAGGCAGAGCGGTGTTGTATGGCATACACAAGGAAGCGGAAAAAGCCTGACCATGGTTATGTTGGCGAAGTATATCCTTATGGAAATGGCATCCACTAGCCCAAAGGTAATCATTGTCACCGACCGCAAAGAGCTTGATAGGCAGATTGCTGCTACTTTCTCACATACCCGCCTGAACCCAGCAAGGGCTACAAGCGGCAGGCACCTTGTAGAGCTAATCGGAAGTGGTAAGGCCGATATTGTGACTACTATAATCAATAAGTTTGACACTGCCGAGCGCTTGGATACCAAGCATATGTCCAGTGATATTTTTGTATTGGTTGATGAAAGTCATCGTTCAAATTACGGTCAACTGTCTACAAAAATGCGATCTGTTTTCCCCAATGCCTGTTATATCGGGTTTACAGGTACGCCTTTGATGAAAAAAGAAAAAAATACAATGTCTAAATTCGGCAAACTGATTCATAAATACACCATAAAAGACGGTGTGGAAGATGGCGCTATTGTTCCTCTCATTTATGAGGGACGCTTTGTGGAGCAGACTGTCGATGAGGCCAATATTGATTTGTGGTTTGAGCAAACTACAAAAAGGTTGACAGATGCGCAAAAACTGGATTTAGCCCGCAAGTGGAGCAGTATCCGGCGGCTTACCTCCACGGATGCCCGAATTAAGCGTATTGCGCTCGATATTAACAATCACTTCATTGAAGGATACAAAGATACAGGTTTCCGAGCGATGTTGGCCACAAATTATAAGCGTGATGCTGTACGCTTTTTAGAGTGTTTCGAGCAATTTGGAGACCTTACTTGTGCTGTTGTGATATCCCCTCCGGATTTACGGGAGAGTGTTGATGATGTCGACGAGGGGACTGACGATAAAGTACTTGCCTTCTGGCAGAAGATGATGCGGCAGTATGGTGATGCTGATACCTATGAGGAGTCAATAAAAAATAAGTTCTGTGATGGCGAGATAGATATTCTTATCGTATGTAGTAAACTGCTGACAGGTTTTGACGCACCTATTTGCCAAGTGCTCTATATTGATAAGGAACTAAAAGAACATGGCCTCTTGCAAGCAATCGCCAGGACTAATCGTATATGCGAAGGAAAAGATTACGGACTGATTGTTGATTATCGAGGACTAATCGAACAGCTCGACACAGCAATGGATTTATACAGCGGTGCTGGGCTTGAGAACTTTGATGGCGGAGACCTCAAGGGTGTTGTAGTGGACGTCATGTCGGCAGTCGGCAATCTAAGAAGCGCATATTCAAATTTGTGCGAGTTGCTTGTGCCTGTTTTAGAAAAGATGGATACTGAAGAAATTGAAGTGTTCCTTTCTGACGATAAGATACGTGAGCAATTTTATAATTTGCTTTGTATTTTCGGAAAAGCATTAAGTGTTGTGCTAAATTCTGACAAAGTATATGAGGCTATACCCAAAAATGAGCTAAAGAAGTATCAAGATACCTTCATACTGTTTTCAAAAATACGTCGAAGTGTTAAAATCCGATACTTTGACGCCATTGACAATAGCGAATATGAACCTTTGATGCAAAACCTATTAGATACTCACTTGTCAGTCTCCAGATTAAAACAGATCACTAGTCCAGTTGATATATTGAACAAGGATGGCCTAGAGAAGGAACTGGAAGAATTAGGGTCATTGCGTGCCAAAGCTGATGCTATACACAGCAAAATGACAAAAAGTATTAGCGAAAAATATGATGAGAATCCAGCTTACTACGACAGCTTTTCAAAAAGGATTAAAGAGGCACTGCAAGAATATAAGGACAAGGTAGTAACGGAATCTGAGTATTTAGCAAAGATGCGTAGCATCATGGATGATTATCGCCAAGGCGTGACGGATATTTCCTACCCAGTAATGATAAAAGGTAATGTTCATGCACAGGCGTTTTTTGGGGTAGTGACAGCGATTTTTTCTGAATTTGATGCTGTGATATCTGCCGATGTAACTGCTGAGATGTCTCTTAAAATAACTGAGATTATTGAAAAACACAGCAAAATCGACTGGACGCACAATAAAACTGTTCACGACCGAATTGCTCAAGACATTGACGATTTGTTTTACTATTATGAAAAGGAACATGGATTAAAGCTTCCTTTTGATGTTATTGATAAAGTTATCGAAAACATCAAAACTGTCGCCTTGAGGAGGTTTTGATTACTTATGCTTAACGACGAGATTAGAACAATCTCATTTTCAGGAACGAATATTGAATATCTGCTGAAGCGAAAGCCAGTTAAGAACTTGAATTTGAGGATACATTCTGATTGCAGTATTGTTGTTTCCGCAAGTGAAAAAATTCCTGTTGATAAGGTCGATACCTTTGTAATGGAAAAAAGTGCCTATATTATTTCATCTTTACAGCGGTTTAAGAGGATTGAAGAATATGAAATGCCTCCTAAACGATACATCAGCGGAGAGACATTTGATTTTTTGGGGCGAGGGATTCGACTAAAAGTGCAGCAAGGGACAAAAGATAACGTCTTTTCGGATGGAATATATCTTTATCTGACGGTTACAGCTCAGGATGATTATTTCAAAAAGGAGAAACTTGTTCAGAAATTCTTAGATAAAGAATGTTGTCGAGTGTTTTCTGAGACAATACAGCAACTTTTCCCGATGTTTCAAAAGTACGGTGTGAATATGCCAACCCTAAGAATACGCACTATGAAAACAAGATGGGGATCATGCTCACCATCCAGAGGTATCATTACGCTCAATAAAAAGCTATTAGAGGCACCGAGAAACTGTATAGAGTACGTTATATTACATGAGTTTTGCCACTTCATTCACCCAAATCATTCAAAGCAGTTTTACAGTTTTGTAGCTATGTTAATGCCGGATTGGAAAGAAAGAAAAACTCAGCTCGATAAAAATGCAGTCCATGGGTTATAAAGCATAGGAGGTGATTAAACTGTAGGGTTTAGCGGAAATAAGTATTGAGAAATATGCGTGTATTTGGTATGGTTACAATCAAGATTAGCAGAAAACGAGATGGCAGAAAAGTTGATATAACATCTCTGTTTAACCCGCAAACCTACGGCAAAGACACAGTGAATGCGGTCTATGATAGCGACATAATGATAGACTTTTGATAGCAAAAGTTCGGCAACCCGTTAGGATAAAGCTAACTGAAATCATATCGAATCAAATGGAATCAAAGTATCTAAACGAAAAAGCTTAAAAATGAGATTAACTCGGCGAGTGGGAATAACACCATACACAACAAAGAGACGACCTTCCGCAAACGGGGAGGCCGTTTTTTTGTCGCCGCATTGTTTCGCCTCTTTATCTTTCTTGCAATTAGACCGACTGCGTGTCATAATGAATAAGGTTAATCTTAACAACGCATTTATAATAATAATTAATGAAAGATACCCTTTCTAAGGAGTTTTTTGCCATGCGCGGACGCGTATTATCTCCTTTTATTATATTTTGTTTAGCGGCACTGTTTTTGTTTTCTGCGTTTTTTTCTTCCGAGGCGTCTGCTCAGCGGCAGCTGCGCGTGGGATTTTTTCATTTTGACGGTTATCATATGGAGGACGAACAGGGAAACAGGTCCGGTTACGGATATGAATATTTGCAGCACATGCTGTTATATGCGGACTGGAAGTATGAATATGTCGGGTACGACAAGAGCTGGAGCGAGATGCTGGGCATGCTGGAGCGCGGCGAGATCGATATCCTCACGTCGGCGCAAAAGACTAAAGATCGCGAGAAGCGCTTCGGTTTTTCAAGGAACAGCATCGGCAAGAGCGAGACCATCGTCACCGTAAAATCAGGCAACACAAAGTATCTGAACGGCGATTGGCGGAAATGGTCCGGCATCCGGGTTGGCATGCTAAAAAATAATTCGCGCAACGTGAGCTTCGCGGCGTTCGCGCGGGAAAAGGATTTTTCATATGTGCCCGTCTATTTTAACGATATGCAGAAGATGCTGCGGGAGCTTCAGGACGGTGGTTCCATCGACGCCGTCGTTACCAGTAATCTGCGCGCGATCAGCAGCGAATGGGTCATCGCCGAATTCTCCCCGTCTCCCTTCTATATAATTACCCGCAAAGAGGACTCCTCCCTGCTGCGTGAGATAGACGACGTCCTTTCCAAGCTGCAGGCCGACGACGTTACTCTGGAAGAATCACTGATGAACAAATTTTATACGCCTAAAAACGGTTCAGAACTCCCCTTCACGGCCGATGAACGGAGATATATAGAAAATGCGCGCCGCAGCGGCAGGCGGTTCAAGGCCATGTTAAATCCAGAGTGGGAACCGTTTTCCTATCGTGACGAGCAGGGGCGTCCCGCAGGGGCTTTCGTTGAAATTGCCAGGCTGATCGCCGCGCGCAGCGGGCTGGAGTTTGAATTTATCTCCACAGCGAACAGAGAGGAACATTTTAAAAAGAAAGAGAGCCGTGAGGCGGACATTATTCTGGATCTCCGCTGCGATTACAATATGGCGGAGAAAAGGGGCTATAGGCTGACAAATCCCTATATCCACCTGAACGTTACAAGACTTTCTCTGAAGAATAATCATGGGGACATGAGAACGGTCGCCGCGTTGCGTTTTTCAAACATAACCGAGCAGTTTATAAAGACGTATTTCCACGAAAAAGACATCGTGTTTTACGATACCCAGCAGGAGTGCGTGGACGCGGTGCTGGCGGGGCGTCAGGACTGCCTGTTCCTCTACGCGGGCGGCGCCCAGCTAGTGATGAACAGGGATATAACAAACAGCCTTGTCGCCAACGTGATCTACGGGTGGAAGACCTATTATGGCGTAGGGGTCACCTACCGTGAACCGCCGCTGCTGGCGTCGATCATGGATAAAAGTATGCGCGGCCTCGAGGAGCGCGAGGTAAACGACATTCTCGCAAAATACACGGCCTTTCCGCACGAAGATCTCTCTCTGAAGGCCTTTCTTTATAGTAACCCGCTATTCGCCGTAGGGGGGATTTTCGTCCTCTGTATGCTGGCGATAATCCTCGTACTCTATCTGACGACGCGCAGACGCCGCGCCGAGGCGCTGGCTCGCGGCAGGGAGCTCAAGCGGTTCATAACCTACGTGTGCGGCGCCAACGACGTGGTAGGCGAAGTGGACGTCTCAAACGGGACAAGGGTGCTGTACGGCGTATCCGACGGCAGGGTCACGCAGCGGGCGGAAAGTTACAGCCTAGAAAAAGACCTTCTGCCGCACATTCACCCGGACGACTGCGAAAGGGTCGGGACGCTGCTGGGAGCCGCCAGTCTCGGCAGACTTGCGGATGAGGGCGGGGCGCTCTATTTCGAATGCCGGGTGAAAAACGGCGGCGAACAATATGAATGGTTTTCTTATACGGTGCTGGCAATGGACAGAGAAAACGCTTCAAGGGCCGGCTTCATGTTCTTCACCCGCTGTATAGAGGACGCCAAGCGCCGTGAGGATATGAACAGGCGCGCGCTGGTCGACGCGCTGGAGTCGGCGCGCAACGCCTCAAATTCCAAGAGCTCTTTCCTCTCAAGGATGTCACACGACATTCGCACGCCGCTCAACGCCATCATCGGCTTCACGGCAATTGCCAAGGATAGCCTGTCACCGGCGGCGGAAGATAGAAACAAGGCCATCGGCTGTCTTGAAAAGACAGAACTTGCCTCCAGCCATCTTTTGACGATCCTCAACGAAGTTCTTGACATGGCCTCGATCGAAAGCGGAATGGTAAAGATCGAGGACCTCCCCTTCAACCTTCCCGGGCTGCTGTCATCCCTCGAAAGCATCTTCTTCACGCAGGCTAGGGAGAATGGGGTCGCTTTCTCTGTGGAGGCAAAGGGCGTTGCGGGACTGTGCCTTACGGGAGATTCTATGAGGCTGAATCAGATACTGATGAACCTGCTCTCCAACGCGGTGAAATTCACCGGGAAGGACGGCCGTGTGGCTTTGATGGTCGAGGCGGTGGCGGTGAAAGAGAATAAAGTCTACATACGTTTCACCGTGACCGACACTGGAATAGGCATCGCACCGGAGTTTCTCGAACACATATTCGAGCCTTTTGAACAGCAGGATAACTCTATTGCCAGACAATACGGGGGCACGGGGTTGGGGATGTCGATAACGAAAAACCTCGTTGACATGATGCACGGCGCGATAAGCGTATCGAGCGTTGTCGGAGAGGGCTCATCCTTTTCCGTTGAATTGCCGTTCGGAATATCGGAAGAAGACGGCGGAGAGCCGGCGGCTGGCGAGGGAACGCCGGAGGCCGCCGCTGACGAATATGATTTTGAGGGAGCAAGGCTGCTGCTTGCGGAAGATAACGAAATGAATATGGAGATAGCGTCAGAGATACTGAAAAGCGGCGGATTCTCCGTTGACTGGGCGAAAAACGGCGAGGAGGCCGTGCGGCTCTTTGAAGCGTCTCCCGCCGGGTGCTATAGCGCCATATTGCTCGATATCCAAATGCCGGTGATGGACGGATATGAAGCGGCGCGCCGCATACGCGCCTCGCGCCACCCGGAGTCGGCCTCTGCCGTGATTATCGCCATGTCGGCCAACGCCTTCGCGGAAGATGTCGCCGCCTCGCTGGCGGCGGGCATGAACGACCATGTGGCGAAACCTATCGATCCCACATACTTATTCAAGACCCTGCGCAAGTATATCGGCGGCAAAGCCGGTTAGATAGACGCTTGGGCCAGCCATGACGGCCTCCGAATACGCCTTGCTTATCGGGGATGAAATCAACGCCCTGGTGCAGAATTGTTACATAAATGTCGGTTTTTCATTGACGGCTAAGTTACCTGCGATGTCATTGTCTTTTGATTTCACATACTGTATTATAGGTAAAATTACTTAGTAAGCATGCGGTCGGTCAGTAGAATGGATTTTAAAGGAGTAAATATTCATGGAGCCTCAGCGCGATATAGAATCGGACCATCTCAGGGAGCGGCATATACCGAAGGAGCACGGCGTTCCGCTGGAGATGCTCGGAGTTGGTGTCAGCAAGCATTTATTGGATAAAGATTTGACCGTCTTATGGGTGAATGTCCAGTTTTGCAATGATGCCGGATATACGGAGGAAGAATTCCTCTCTCAATTTTCCAGTCTGCGCCGGTATTATGAAGAATATCCCGTTGATTTTGAATTACTGCGAAATAAGCTGCGGCACTTGCATGAAGGCTGTGATACTAAAGCTTCGATGACCTGTCGGATACCGCTCAAAGGCGGCGGGTACAGCTGGGTCCGCGTTGTGGCAAGAGCCGCCGATGACCCCGTCTCCGGTGTGCCTGTGGTCTGCCTGACGACTGTCAATGTTGATGACATGGTCTCTTCCGATAATGAGAAGAAACAGTATTTTGAGTTCATGATGGAAGAGTATGTGGGAAATATCTATATCAGCGATATGGATACCTATGAGCTGCTCTATTTGAATCAGAACAGCTGCAATGTCCTTGGGGGAAGAAAAAAGGATCTTCTTGGCCGGAAATGTTACGAGGTGATACAGGGAAGGTCCACGCCCTGCCCTTTCTGCAATAACAGTCAGCTGACAAGGGAAGATGTTTATGAATGGGAATTTTTCAACCCCGTCCTTGACCGCACATTTTTAATAAAGAACCGCGAGATCGATTGGAACGGACACCGGGCGCGTCTCGAACTTTCGCACGATAACTACAGCGTAGAATACAAGCTGGCTCAGAAGGACAGAGAGCGGGACGCGATGGTAAGGTCTATCCTTGGCAGTGTTGCCAGACTCGACGCGCGGGATTTCAGCACCATCCTTTGGTATGGCGCCGATTTTCTTTCCCTGATCGGTTATACAAAAGAGCAGTTCGAAAACGAGCTGGACTCTAAATGTTCTTACATACATCCGGACGATATGGCCGAAGCGCTGAGGGTGCTGAGAGAAATAAAGAAGACGGGGCAAAAGGCTGTCATAGAGACGAGAGTTGTAACTCGTTCCGGAAAAATAAGAATTTTGACGATCACGATGCGCTACGTAAGCGGCGAAGAGAGCTGGGACGGCATTCCCTCTTTTTACACTCTGGGTTTTGACGTCACGGATACCAGGGAGGAACAGATACGTCAGCGCAAAGCGCTGGAAGAGGCCTATCAGTCGCTGCGGGTCGCCAATTCCGCAAAAACGAATTTCCTGTCGTCCATGTCTCACGACATCCGTACGCCGATGAACGCGATCGTTGGAATGACGGCCATCGCCCAGGCGAATTTGCATTCCCCCGAGAAGGTGGACGACTGCCTGAATAAGATCAACGTTTCGAGCCGCCATCTGCTCAGCCTGATCAGCGAGGTGCTTGATATGTCTAGGATCGAGAGCGGCAGAATAGACCTCGCACCGGAAGATGTCGACCTCTCCGAACTCATTCAGAATATTTATGATATCTGCAAACCGCTGGTCGCCGAGAAAAAGCAGGAGCTTCGGGTCACAGTCGGACAGGTCAGCCATGAGAGAGTGGTCGTTGACAGAAACCGGCTTCAGCAGGTCTTTATGAATCTGCTCTCAAACGCGATAAAGTATACCCCAGAGGGCGGAAAGATCAGCCTGGAGATCAATGAGCTGCCCTCCCTGATCCCTCAAAAAGGCTGGTTTGAGTTTGTCTTTACGGATAACGGGATCGGCATGTCCGCTGATTTTATTCCGAAGATATTCGCCCCCTTTTCGCGCGCTGAGGACCCGCGCGTCAGCAAGATACACGGCACGGGATTGGGGATGGCGATCACGGAAAATATCATCCAGATGATGAACGGCACGATAAAGGTGGAGAGTGAAAAGGGCGTGGGCAGCCGTTTCACCGTATCCGTCCCGCTGCAGCTGCAGATGGAAGAAGATATTCTCGACGAGGAGCTGATTGGTCTGCCTGTGCTTGTTGTGGATGACGATCAGATCATCTGCGAGAATGCGACACAGCTGCTGAGCGAGCTGGGGATGCGCGGCTATTGGGTGCTCTCCGGCGGGGAAGCAGTTCGCAGGGTAGAGGAAGCGCATGGCCGCGCGGATGATTTCTTCGCCGTAATCCTTGATTGGAAGATGCCGGGCATGGATGGGCTGGAGACGCTGAAGGTGATCAGAGAGAGGCTGGGAAACGACGTGCCGATCATCATTATCTCGGCGTACGACTATTCCGACATTGAGGAGGAATTTGTGCGCGCCGGCGCGGATGCCTTTATCAGCAAACCGCTTTTTAAATCGAAGATGCTGCATGTCCTGCGTCTCTTCTGTTCCAAGAACAGATTGGAAAAGGCGGGCGTACTTGTGGAAACGGCCTATCCCAGCCTTTGCGGCAAACGGGTGCTTCTCGCCGAAGATAATGAACTCAACAAAGAGATCGTCGTCGAGCTGCTTGGCATGAAGGGGATATCCGTGGATCATGCGGAGAACGGCGCGCTGGCCGTCGAGCGTTTCCGTGAGTCTGCCCCAGGATATTACGCCGCCGTTCTGATGGATATACAGATGCCGGTGATGGACGGCTATGAGGCGGCTGCGGCGATCCGCGCGCTGCCGAGAAAAGACGCGGCGGATATCCCGATCCTGGCGTTGACGGCGAATGCCTTTGTCTCCGATATCGGTAAGGCCCAGAGCTCGGGTATGAACGATCATATCTCCAAGCCCATCGACGTCGACCGTCTGGTGGCGGTGCTTTCCGCGTGGATCAAATAATGGCTGGAATAGGCAACGGCGCGGGCGTAATTACGCGAGCCGTCGGTACGGCAGTCTTGTTTGCGAAGAGGCGTGTGCGTAGCTGCCGGAAGTAGAGATTGTAAGGTGAATTTTAGAACCGCGTGGCAAGGGCTGCGGATAATATATAAATTGTAGCGGTGAATGAACCCGCGATCAGCCGCATACACCCGCAGCCGGAGGAATTCTGCGGGTGTATGCGGCTGATCGCGGGGAGGTCGCGCCTGAGGAAATCCCTTTCATTTTGCCTGGAAGAGGGCGGTAAAATAGGCATGCGAATGATATCGTGTGGGCTGGCGTGGGCAGCATTTCTTGTGTTGGCAAAATCCACAAACGGCCACCGGAATTTTACATGGTTGAGCTGCAAATGAAGATCTGTCAGACGCCCCGAATATGCTGTGCGCATATCTCTTGCATAGAACAGCGCCAGCGAAGCGATAACATATATAATAAATAGATATAACTAAGATCATCGGTCCGTTTCTCTCATTCACCGAAGACATATCTGTTGGTATTCCACGGATACGTGCCGTAATCCTGCTCAAGGTTCTGCGTCGGTACTCCTGTTTTTACAAAAGCCTTTAGTAACTGTATACTATATAGTCGTATAAATTGAGATTGCCGATAGGTTTTTGCTCGATGAACAAAAGAGAGCACAGCGGTCCCAGGCCGGACAAGGAGTGGGAGATATGCATGCCAACAATCTTACGAATCTGCTTGATGCGCTGACTGATACCAGCGTTTATGTCATCGAAGAGGATACCCACAGACTGCTTTATTTTAATCAGCGATGCCGTGACACAGGGCGCGGCAAGGCGGCGCTCGGGGCGAAATGCCATGATATTTGGCCGGAGGTATGCAACAACTGTCCTCTTGCCGGACTGGGAGAAAATTCGTCGAGCCATATCGTCTGTTATGACCCGCTGCTAAAAACTACGGTTGACGCTACGGCCAACAGGATACGTTGGGACGGCGATATCCGCGCGGTTGTGATTACCGCCACGCCTCATAAGCTGAACTTTGAGGAAGAGCATGGGCTTTACAAGATAAAACAGATGTACGCCAAGAGCCTAGTTACCGTATTTGATGAATGTATCATCGTAAATCTTACCGGGAACTATTATGTCAATTGCCAAAAGGATTTGGTTTGGAGCGGTATTCCGGAGCGGGGCGACTTTGGCGCCGAGAACCGCATATATGCCCAGAAAGTGCTGCACCCCGACGATCTTGAGCACTTCAACGAGAACTTCTCTCGCGAAGCGATGCTCAGGATTTTCGGAGAGGGGAGAACCCAGATATCCATGCGCCTGCGCCGTCTGACCTCCAACGGCACCTACCATATGGTTGAGTTCACGGCGACGCGTATCGACGAACTTGAGGCAAATGAGTGCTGGTGCGTACTTGTCTTTCGTGACGTCCAGGACGAATATCTGCTGGAACAGCGGCGTAATGTCGAGATCAGCCAGTTGGCGACCGCCGCCCAGACAGCCTACCAGATGTTGATCGCGGTGAACCTGACCCAGAATACCTATCACATGTTGGAATATAATCGTTTCCCGGTTAAAAGACCGGATGCCGAGGGCTGCTTTGACGATCTTATACAAACTGAATTATCCACGGTACACCCCGATTACCGAGATGAATTTATTGGAAAATTCATGCGCGCCGCTCTTTGCAGCGCCTTTTCTCGCGGAGAACTCCTGGTAACGATGACGGTGCCCCACCGTGGAGACGACGGCGCCTATCACTGGTATTTTACTCAGGTGGTGAGGGTGAAGAGTCCCTATACCGACGACCTGATAGAGATCACGCTGTCAAGGAACATCGACGATGAGCGCCGTATGCAGGAGGCGGCTCTGGAGAAGGAGCGCCAGGCGAAGCAGCTTTTGGAAGACGCTTTGCAAAAGGTGGAAAACGCCAGCAAGGCCAAGAGCGCCTTTCTATCGCGTATGAGCCACGACATCCGTACGCCGATGAACGCGATCGTCGGAATGACCGAACTGGCGCAGCTGCATATCGGGGATGAAGAGCGGCTGCGCGGATATCTCGAAAAGATCGCCGCCTCCGGCGCTCACCTGCTTGGCCTCATTAATGAAGTTCTGGATGTAAGCAAAATAGAGAGCGGAACCGTTGAGCTGGAGGAGTCTGAATTTGACCTCTGCCGCCTGCTGGACGAGGCGGTGGAGCTGATACGGCTCTCCGTCGAGAAGAAGGGGCAAAAGGTATCCGTTCATATCGGCGAGGGGCTGCATCAGCTGGTGCTCGGTGACGAGAGGCGGCTGAAGCAGGTGCTGGTCAATATTCTTGAAAATGCCTCCAAGTACACCGGTGATGGCGGAAGTATATCTTTGCTGGTGGATGAACTTGATAAAGGCGAGCAGCCTGTGGGTACCTACCGCTTTGTGGTTGAGGATAACGGGATTGGCATGAGTCCGGAATATATAGAACATATCTTTGAACCGTTCAGCCGTGCCGACGACAGCCGGACCAATAAGGTCATGGGTACCGGTCTGGGTATGACTATAGTTAAGAACATTGTCTCGATAATGGGCGGCGATATCCGCGCGGAGAGCGAGTACGGGAAAGGGTCGCGGTTCATCGTCACCCTTTGTCTCGCCAAGAGTGTCGCCGTCGATGAGGTTCCGGCGGAAGGATCGCGGACAGAGGAATCTTTCTCTGATCTGTGTATCCTGTTGGTGGAGGATAACGAACTCAACCGTGAGATTGCCGCCGAAATGCTTGCCCTGCTGGGCGCGCGGGTAGAGTTTGCTGAGAACGGACGCATGGCGGTGGAGGCGGTCTGCTCTCATCCGCCCTACTACTACGATATTGTCTTTATGGATATTCAGATGCCGGTCTTGAACGGCTATGACGCCGCAAGGGAGATCCGTGGCTGCGGAATGGAAAGTATCGGCGACCTGCCGATAATCGCGATGACTGCCGATGCCTTTGCCGAGGATGCGAAGCTGGCGCGGCTGGCCGGAATGAATGGGCACCTTGCCAAACCTATTTCCATCGAACAGCTGAAAGGTGCGCTGTCCGGATGTGTCGCCTGGAAGCGGCGTAACCGCCGCGGCGGTATTCTTGAGAGTGGCGATTGATCTCCCTTCGTATGGTGTGCGGCGTCTGGATAATAACTTTATTTACGGAGAGGGATGGTGTGCGTAGATGCCGGAGCTGCCTGAGGTTGAGACGGTAAGGCGAATTTTAGAACCGCAGCTCAAAGGCCTGCGGATAGTATCTGTAACGGTCAATCATCCCGCGGTCATTGCCCGTCCTTCGCCGGAGGAGTTCTGCCGTCTTACGGCGGGGCGGCTGATTTCAGGTATGTCGCGCCGGGGAAAGTTCCTCTCGTTTTGTTTGGAAAACGGCGGCAGGATTGTGCTGCATCTGCGCATGACGGGCTCCCTTTTGCTGACGCCGCCCGCTTATCCTCTGGAAAAGCATACCCATCTCATCTTTCACCTGGACGACGGCGGGGAGCTGCGTTTTACGGACCTTCGCCGCTTTGGGCGTTTCTGGCTGATCGAAAACGGCGAAGAGGATATATTCAGCGGCATCAATCGGCTGGGGCCGGAGCCGATGGACGATGGTTTCAGCGGCGATTACCTGATGTCGGTATTCGCGAAGCGGAAAAAAGCCGTTAAGAGCTGTCTGCTTGATCAGGAATTTATCGCCGGAATCGGTAACATATACGCAGACGAAAGTCTTTTTTCGGCAAAGATATGTCCCGAACGTCCAGCCAGCAGCCTCACCGGCGCGGAGTGGGAACGGCTCGCGGCGGCGATAAAAGAGGCGCTGCTGCTCGGCATTGAGGAGAACCGGATGAGCGCGGAGGAGTATCTTGCCGGTAAGGGGCGCGGGTACCGTTCCCGGTATCTGAACGTATATGGCCGTGCCGGCAAGCCCTGCCGCATATGCGGCGAGCTCCTTTGCCGCTCCTTCGTCGGCGGACGCGGCAGCGTCTATTGCCCGAAGTGCCAGAATCAGGAAAAACTCATTGCCGCTCCGTAATCGGAGATAATTACTTTGATCTCTCAGGGACATCTTTGCCGGTATTTTTCTGTGGATATGAAGCGTAAAAAGCCTTATACTAAGTAAAACCGCAGCGATAATGATTTGGGAGGCCTGCCAGTTGACCACGAACAGATATATCCTTGCCGCGAAGAAGATCCGTACCAGCGTTATTCCGCTGGTCATCCTTCTTGCCTTTTTCGCCATGGTTTCATGGTATATCATCAAGCCGCTGGCGATGCCTCTTATGTGGTCGATTCTCTTCTCATATTTCGCCTATCCTATTTTCACCTTTCTGCATGAGCGGCTTTTTCACGAAAGGTACCGCAGTGTCGCCGCGGCTGTCAGCACCGGCGTGATCCTGGTATTTATCGCGCTGCCGCTGCTGACGCTCTCCATCTTCGTCACACGGGAGGCTATCCGCATCAGCCGGCAGCTTATGGACAGCGGCCTCATATCGGGTTCTTACGCCGATATCATCATCGCCGTTAAGTCGCTTCCTATCTTCGGCGGTTTTGTAAACGAACTTGACCTTATCACCGATCTGCCCATAGTCGACGCTCTGATAAAGGACAGCGCGCGTTATGTCACGGCCTTCTTGACGATGGTCTCGAGCCATATATTCGAGAGCATTCTCAAGCTCGCGCTGATAATTCTGATCGTCGTCATCACCTCTTTCTTTCTCGTGCGCGACGGACGCAGGATGATAGATTACGCTACTGACCTGCTGCCGCTGCCGGAGGAGGAGCGCGTCGGTTTCGTGCGTCGCACGGCGGTGATGCTGAGGGCCGTAGTCTGCGGTATCATTATGACTGCGGCGGTGCAGGGTACTCTCGGCGGCCTTGGCTGGTGGTATGTCGGTCTCTCGCATCCCGTCTTTTTCGGTTTCTGCATGTTTATGACTGCGATGATCCCCTTTGTCGGCACCCCGGCGATCTGGCTGCCCGGTGCGGCGGCGCTGTTCCTGCGCGGAGACCTCTCGGGCTGCATCATCCTTTTACTGTGGGGGCTGCTCGTCGTCAGCTCTATAGATAATTTTATCAAACCGATCTTTATATCAGAGGGCAGCAAGATACACATGCTCCTGATCTTCATCGGCCTTTTCGGCGGCCTATATGCCTGGGGATTCCTCGGCGTCTTCGTCGGCCCTCTTATCCTCTCGCTCGCGCTCTTTCTGCTCGATATCTACCACAGCATAATCAAGACCCCTGGTGATAACTGTTTTACGGAGGCAAAAGAGGATGATTAAAATTTTCGCCGTATCGGGATTTAAAAACAGCGGCAAGACGACGCTATGCCGCCGGCTTCTCGCCGAACTTGAGAGACTTGGTGTGCGTACGGGATATATAAAGAGAAGCTCAGACGAGGTCCTGGAAGACGGCGGAACCGATACCGCCTCCGTGGAAAGGATGGGAATCTCCGCGGCGCTGTGGGGCAGGGACGGCCTGCGTTTCGAGGAGGCGGAGCTGGAGCCCTTTACGCCGGAATATATTGTCTCGCAGTATTTTCCCGATGCGGAGATCGTGCTCCTGGAGGGAGGCAAATATCTTGACCTGCCCAAGATATGGGTGGAGAACGGAGAGCCGCGTCCCGCCGGCGTGAGCGGAGTCTTTATGGTTTATGACAGAAAGGGCGCCGGTGATGGAGGTATGTGCTTTGGGGAGGGCGATGAGGCGCTTATCGCCGACAGGCTGGCGGCCACCGTCCGCGGAAAGTATTACCGCAGCTCCAAGGTCTATATCGGAGACCGTCCTCTGCCGATGAAAGACTTCATCGCAGATTTTATCCGCGGAGCGGTCCTCGGGATGCTCGCATCTTTAAAAGGCGGTAAGGACCCCAAAGCGCCGGTCCGCATATATCTCGACGGTGAAGTGAAAAAATAGGCCGGATTTATTGTGAATACGCCCAAATTAAGCTCTTTGTTGATATTGCTTAATGCGTCTCTTGAAGATATAATAATTCACTGATTCGACACACAGTCGATAATATAAAACCTTCAAGGGGGGCACTTCAACAATGAATATCTTAACCATTGTAGGAGGCATAGGAGTAATCGCATTGCTGTTCGCGG